>WFRO01000115.1 GCA_015486475.1 Bacteroidales bacterium | reverse complement strand
CAACCCCGACATAAAAGCGCAGCGCTCCTGGCACATCGTAGGTGGCAGCAATTTCCATTTCCAGGCATGGGGCAGACCCTTCCTGTGGACCTCCGAGCTGTATTATAAAGGTATGAACGATCTGATCCCCTTTTTTCAGAACAATGTCCTGCTCGTATACACCGGCGAGAACCAGGCACGCGGCAGAGCTTACGGCCTCGACCTGAAGATCAACGGGGAGTTCGTCAAAGGCGTGGACTCGTGGGCCAGCCTCTCCCTGATGCATACGGTCGAAGATGTGACCGGGGATTCCTACATCGACAAGGAGGGGGAAACAATACATCCCGGCTACTACCCCCGCCCTACCGACCAGCTGATCAACTTCGGCATGTCGTTCCAGGATTACCTGCCGGGGAACCCCTCGTTCCGCATGCACCTCTCCCTCTTTTATGCATCCGGCCTGCCGGTGCGGCCTCCCTCGACAAAGAGGTACGATGAGTACTTCCGCATGCCGGCCTACCACCGCGTGGACATAGGTTTCTCCAAGGATTTTGTGATGACCAAGCAGGGAAGGAACGAAAAACTGTCCCGGCATCTCAATGCCCTGCGTCTCGAACTGGATATCTTCAACCTCTTCGGTGTCAACAACACCATCTCCTACCTCTGGATCAATACCGTCAACAACCTCTCCCACGAGAGCGGCTGGTATGCAGTCCCCAACTACCTGACCGGCCGCCGCATCAATCTGAAGCTGACCGTAGGGTTCTAGGAAGTATGATCGATGAAGGATGATCGATGAACGACTAACTACTAACCATCAACTACCAACTAATTCCCTTTGCGACCCTTTGCGTGCTGCTTTGCGGTCCTTTGCGTGAAGCCTTCCAGTCATTTTAACTCCACACTCCACACTCCAAGTACTCCAAACTTCTTTAAGGGTGCTGGGTACTGGGTGCTGGGTGCTAGGTGCTGGGTGCTGGGTGATCACGCGCTACTAACTTTTAACTTTAGGCACTTTAGCGCACTTTAGGCACTCCAAGTACTCAAGGCACTCCACACTCCACACTTCCGAAATAGGTATTTAAATACCTATTTAACTACCTATTTTAATACCTATTTAAATAGGTATTTCGGAAAGATGCCGGATGAACAACGATCGATAAAAATAATACCAGGCAGCCGCAGGGCGATTGGGAAAAAATAAAATTATACTACTTTTACAGGGTAAATTGAACTGTTGAATAATTATACATAACAAAAAAGATCTACAACCATGACATCACAGCATTTTATCGATCTGGAAGACAAATACGGAGCACACAACTATCATCCCCTGCCGGTCGTCCTCGACCGCGGTGAAGGAGTTTACGTCTGGGATGTGGAAGGGAAGAGCTATTTTGATTTCCTTTCCGCCTACTCGGCCGTCAACCAGGGACACTGCCACCCGAAGATCGTGGGGGCCCTGACCGCACAGGCCCAAAAGCTGACCCTCACCTCACGGGCTTTTTACAACAGCACCCTGGGAGAATATGAAAAATATGTCACCGAATATTTCGGATACGACAAGGTACTGCCCATGAATACCGGTGCCGAAGGGGATGAGACCGCCCTGAAGCTTTGCCGCAAATGGGCCTACAAGGTCAAAGGCATCCCCGAAAACCAGGCCAGGATCATCGCCTGCGAGGGCAACTTCCACGGCCGCACCATCACCATCATCTCCATGTCCACCGATCCGGATGCCCGGAATGACTTCGGCCCCTACACGCCGGGATTCACGATCATCCCCTATAACGATCTGGACGCGCTGGAAAAGGAACTGGCTTCGGATCCCAATATCGCCGGCTTCCTCGTGGAGCCCATCCAGGGAGAGGCCGGGGTGTACGTCCCCGACGAAGGATACCTGAAAAAAGCTTACGAGCTCTGTAAGAAATACAACGTCCTCTTCATCGCCGATGAGGTGCAGACCGGCATCGGCCGTACCGGCAAACTGCTGGCCTGTGATCACGAGGAGGTGCGTCCCGACATCCTCATACTGGGGAAAGCACTCTCCGGAGGGGTCTACCCCATCTCAGCCGTGCTGGCCGACGATGAGATCATGCTGACCATCAAGCCCGGAGAACATGGCTCAACCTTTGGCGGAAACCCCATCGCCGCCCAGGTGGGCATCGCCGCCCTGGAGGTGATCAAAAATGAGAAGCTGGCGGACAACGCAGCCCGGCTGGGTGAGATCTTCCGCAGCGAGATGAAGGCCATTAAGTCGGATATGATAGAGCTGGTACGCGGGAAAGGCCTGCTCAATGCCGTGGTGGTACGGCCCAAAGGTGGCAAGACCGCCTGGGATGTATGCCTGACGATGAAAGAGAACGGTCTCATCGCCAAGCCTACCCACGACCACATCATCCGCTTCGCCCCGCCGCTGGTGATCACCGAAGATCAGCTGTACGAGGCCATTGAGATCATTAAGAAGTCGTTCAAAGAATTTGAATAGTTGATAAGTTGATGGGTTGAAAAGTTGATAAGTTTTAATATGGATCAGGAATTGATCTCTTTGCGCCTTTCTGCGCTTCTTTGCGCCCATTGCGTGAAGCCTTAATTGAATGTCATGAAAAAACTTCATTTTCTCCCTCTGTTCGTCCTGTTGCTTCTGGTGCCTCTGCTTACCGGCAGCAGGCCGGAGACCCTCCCGCCCAAAGGGAAGCTCACCTCCGACGACTATGACAAGTACGAATACCGCATCCCCATGCGCGACGGGGTCCATCTGTTCACGGCGGTCTACATCCCGAAAGATCACAGTAAAAAGTATCCCATCCTCATGAACCGGACCCCTTACTCGGTAGGGCCTTACGGCAAGGACAAGAAAAAGAGCAGGCTGGGACCTTCGGATCTTTTCATGCAGGACAAGTATATCTTTGTCTACCAGGATGTGCGGGGCCGTTTCATGTCGGAAGGCACCTTTGTGAACATGCGTCCCATGGTCCACCGCAAAGACCCCAAGGCCGTGGACGAGAGCACCGACACCTGGGATACGGTCGACTGGCTGGTAAAGCACATCAGGGAGTGCAATGGCAAGGTAGGCATCTGGGGCATCTCCTACCCCGGCTTCTATTCCTCCGCCGCCTCCGTGGATGCCCATCCGGCAGTGAAGGCCATCTCCCCGCAGGCGCCCATCGCCGACTGGTTCTTCGACGACTTCCACCACCACGGCGCTTTTTTCCTGCCCCACAGCTTCAATTTCCTGGCGATCTTTGGACAGCCCCGTCCCAAACCCACCACCCACTGGGGCAAACGGTTCGACCATGGTACCCCGGACGGATACGAGTTTTTTATGCGCCTGGGCCCCCTCTCCAATGTGAACCCCCTTTATTTCCACCACAACATCGCTTTCTGGGATTCCATCACCCTGCACCCCGATTACGACAGGTTCTGGCAGGAACGCAACCTGTTGCCCCATCTCACCAACGTAAAGCCGGCGATCCTGGTGGTGGGCGGCTGGTATGATGCGGAAGACCTGTATGGCACTTTCGCCACCTATGAGACCATCGAGAAAAAGAATCCCGGCACCGAGAACCGCAT
>WFRO01000114.1 GCA_015486475.1 Bacteroidales bacterium | reverse complement strand
GGTTGGGGGTGGAGTACCGTCATCCTGCCGAGAAGCCCATCCCTTCGTTCGAAGATCTTTTCCGGGCGATCCGGGAGACGCTGCAGGTGAGAGAGGACCAGGAAGTGCATTTTGAGCTGGGGAGGTCGCTGGTGGCCCAGATGGGCGATCTCATCACGCGGGTGCTTTATGTGAAGAAGAGCGCTGTCCGCACCTTTGTGATCGTTGACGCCGGCATGACCGACCTGATACGGCCGGCTCTTTACGAGACGGTACACCGTATCGAGAACCTCTCGGCACGCCATCGTGGCGAGGCCGGAGAGATCATGAAAGTGGACGTAGTGGGACCTGTCTGTGAGACCGCCGACACCTTTGCCCGTGACATCCCTTTCCCTCTTACCTCACGGGGCGATATCCTGGCCATACGCAGCGCCGGCGCGTACGGCAGGATGATGTCCAGCAGTTACAACCTGCGGGAACCCGCCCGTGTCGTCTATTCCGACGAACTGTAAACCTCTCTCCGTTACTGGTACACGTAGGCCGCTTTCTGCAGCTCTTTCACACTTTTGATGGGGCGCGGGGGGTGCAGGTACTGTGCCAGGAACTTATAGACCTCGACCCTGCTCTCCTTGGCGATCTTTGTATCCATCCGGTTGAAGGAGTGTCCGCCGGGGACGTCCTGGTAGATCTTGTACTCGAATTTCTTGTTGGCAGCTTTCAGCGCCTGTATCAGATGTTCCACCTCGAGTACGTTCACATCCGCATCGTTGGTGTTGGTATGTATGAGCAGGGGGGTCTTCAGCTTGTCCGCATTCCAGGCGGGGGAACGCCGCCGGTATTCGTTCACATCCTCATAAGCGGTCTTGCCGATGTGATAGTCGGCCGAGTAAAGATCGCGGTACGACTGTGTCTTGTACCCCATGCGGGCGACCAGGTCGCTCACGGGAACGCCGGCATAGCCCACCTTGTAATGATCGGGGTGATCGAAGAGGTTCATCAGGGTGATCAACCCGCCGTGGCTCCAGCCCAGGATGCCCACCTTCTTCGGGTCCACGATCTCGTAGTTGTCGATCATGTACTGGCGGCTGTTGTCCACATCCTCCACCTCACGTCCACCGTAATCGATCTTCCGGTAAAAGGATTCGCCGTAGCCGGTACTTCCGCGGTATTCGGCGGCCACCACGATGTATTGCTGATACATCAGCTCCCGGATGATGTGGGCATAGTAGGTGGTGAAGTTGCTGTGCACACCGCCATGGGGAAAGACCAGCAGGGGGTACTTCTTGTTCGGGTCGATGTTCTTGGGGATGAAGATGTAAGCCCTGAACTTGACAGGGTTGCCGGCGCCCTGGGCCGTGGGGTTTTTCTCATGGGCCAGGGGCGGGCCATAGATGTACACTTTGTCAATGAAGGCCACATCGCCCACCTTGTTGTACCAGAGGATGTCATCGATCGATTTCTCCAGCTCGTCCAGGCGGTGACGCAGGTGCTCAAAATTGCCGTCCACATTTTTTTTCAGCTCCTGTATCTCCTGCTCCGGGATCTGGGCAGGCAGGGTGAGAGAGAGGAAAAGGAGCATCAGGAACGGGGTCAGCAGGGTGATCTTTTTCATAGCTGTATTTTTTAAATATGATTCAGGATATTTCCAAAGTACCTTCATAGACGGCTGTAGCAGGTCCTTCCAGCATGATCTCGCTGTAGAGCGGGTCATCCCCCCGGCTGAACCACACCTTCAGGGTTCCTCCGCGGGTCCGGACTGTCACAGGACTACTGACATTTTGTCGTATATGGGCATGGACGAGGGCGGCAGCGATGCTGCCCGTGCCGCAGGAGAGGGTTTCGTCCTCCACGCCCCGCTCATAGGTGCGGTTGAAGATCGTCCGCGGTTCCAGCACCTGTACAAAGTTCACGTTGGTGCCTCCGGGAGCGAAAAGGTCGCTGTATCGCAACTTCCTGCCTTCGCTGAAGACATCCGTTTGTTGCACATCTTCCCGGAAAAGGACATAATGGGGGGAGCCGGTATCCAGGAAATAGCCTCCTTCTGTATCCCGGATCTCATTTACATCCTTCATTTTAAGTTTGATGGAATCACCATGGATCTCGCCGGCATGCTCCCCGTCGATGGCCAAAAAGCGGGGCCGGTCGCCACAAACGCCCAGCGCCCGGGCAAAGGCGATGACACAACGCCCGCCGTTGCCGCACATGGTGGACTCGCCTCCGTCGGCATTGAAATAGCGCATCGCGAAATCATAACCGGGATGATCTTCCAGCAGGATCAGTCCGTCGGCGCCGATCCCCGTACGACGCCTGCACATTGAGGCGATCCGCTTCTCCTCCGGACGGAATTGTCCGGACCGGTTGTCGATCATGATGAAATCATTTCCTGTACCCTGGTATTTGTAAAAGGTGAGCCGCATAAACTGTCATGAATCGTTAAAGAATGTTAAGAAGCTGTTAAATTGTAATAAACTGTATCTAAAGATGTTATTATATTAAATACTTTCGCTACAGAAATGATCAGGCACAATATTTGAACAAGACCTGACGCTACGAATTTAACGATATTCTAACAACTTTAAAACTATTTATTATGAAAGCAAAAAGAATAGCAGGAACACTTTTAACGGGTTTCCTCGGAGGTTTAGCAGGGATCGTGCTGATCTTTTTTTTAATGCATAATGACAACAATAATATTTTTGATCATACAAGTAACAGAGACAGTATAAAACAGGCGCAGCAGGTGCATTACGTGAACCTGCCTGAGCGGACGGCCCTGCCTTCGGCCACTGAGTCGGAGTTCAATGCGGCTGCCGAGACGGGCGTGAAAGCCGTGGTCCATGTCAAGACCGAGACAGAGGTAGAGACCTATGCGTCCAATCCTTTTTACTACTTTTTCTTTGGTGACCGTGGCATGCCGCCGAAGCAGGCTGTCCTGGGATTTGGTTCCGGGGTGATCCTCTCGCCGGACGGTTATATTGTCACTAACTATCATGTGATCGAGAATGCCCACAAGATCCAGGTGACCCTGGATGACAAGCGCACCTACAAAGCTGAGCTGGTAGGGGTCGATCCTCCCACCGACCTGGCGCTGCTGAAGATCAAGGCAGACGACTTGCCCTATCTGAACTTTGGCGATGTCGATCAGGTGCGTCTGGGGGACTGGGTGCTGGCCATTGGCAACCCTTTCAACCTGACCTCCACGGTCACGGCCGGGATCATCAGCGCCAAAGGACGTAACCTGGGGCTCATGGGCGACCGGAACTACCGGATCGAGTCCTATCTGCAGACGGATGCTGCCCTTAACCCGGGCAACAGTGGCGGTGCCCTGGTCAACCTGAAAGGGGAGCTGATCGGGATCAACTCGGCCATTATCTCACCCACACAGGGATATACCGGCTATTCGTTCGCCATCCCTGCCGATATCGTGAAAAAGGTGGTGGAAGATCTGGAAAAATACGGACAGGTACAGCGGGCTTATCTGGGTGTGCAGGTGGCCGATATCAATGCTGACTTTGCCAAAGAAAAACATCTGGATAAGATCGAAGGAGTGTATGTGGACGGGCTGGTGCCCGGAGGAGCTGCCGAGGCTGCCGGCATCAAAGAAGGCGATGTGCTGCTGGCCATCAATGGCAAAAAAGTGAACTCACTGGCCGAACTGCAGGAAGAGCTGAGCCTCTACCGGCCCAAAGATAAAGTGAACGTTTTGGTGAAAAGAGGCAGTAAAACGAAACAATTGCTGGTCACTTTACGTAACCAACAAGGTAATACCGAGCTTGTCAAGGCTACCGGTTACGTGGACGGTGCCCGGTTTGAATCACTCAGCAGGAAAGAACAAAGTCGCCTGAACATTGACTTTGGGGTTAAAGTTGTGGATATCAAGCCGGGAAAATTCATGGACATAGGTATCAGAAAAGGTTATATTATACTTAGTATTAACGGAAAAGAGGTACGTACTCCCGAAGATGTGGCACGGATCCTGGCCGGTGGAGCCGTTCGGATCAAAGCCATCGAAGGGGTACAGACCGATGGAACCTACTTCAGTTATGAGTTCAGAGGCTGAAGAAAAATGAACGGAAAAGTGAGGCCTCGACGGGGATATCTGTCCCCGGCGAGGTCCCATTTATACAAATAGTTGCGATTTAAAATATAAAGGCGTAATTTTGTAACAAATGTTTTGGGGTAAATCATGAGACAATTAAAGATCACCAAATCGATCACCAACAGGGAAAGTGCATCACTGGACAAGTACCTGCAGGAGATCGGAAAAGAGGAGTTAATCAGTGTTGAGGAAGAGGTAGAACTGGCGCAGCGGATCAAAAAAGGCGATCGTGAGGCCCTGGAAAAGCTTACGAGAGCCAACCTGCGTTTCGTGGTATCTGTGGCCAAGCAGTACCAGAACCAGGGTCTGAGTCTGCCTGACCTGATCAACGAGGGTAACCTCGGTCTGATCAAGGCGGCAGAGAAATTCGACGAGACGCGCGGCTTCAAGTTCATCTCCTATGCCGTATGGTGGATCCGTCAGTCGATCCTCCAGGCACTGGCCGAACAGTCGCGTATCGTGCGTCTGCCGCTCAACCAGGTGGGATCGCTCAACAAGATCAACAAGGCCTTCTCCAAATTCGAGCAGGAGTACGAGCGTACTCCTACTACAGAGGAGCTGGCCGATGCGTTGGATCTGCCCAAGGAGAAAGTCTCCGACACCCTCCGCGTCTCCGGACGCCATGTGTCGGTGGATGCTCCTTTTGTGGAGGGAGAGGATAACAGCCTCCTCGACGTCTTACCCAACAACGATTCCCCCAATGCCGACAAGAACCTGATGAACGAGTCCCTGACGCGCGAGATAGAAAGAGCACTCGCCACCCTCACCGAACGTGAGAAGGACATCATCAAACTCTTCTTCGGTATAGGGGTGCAGGAGATGACGCTCGAAGAGATCGGCGAGAAATTTGGTCTGACACGCGAACGCGTCCGTCAGATCAAGGAGAAAGCCATCCGCCGTCTGCGTCACACCTCCCGCAGCAAACTCCTGAAATCCTATCTGGGATAAAGTACATACGAAAAACAAATGAACTGAACCCCTGCCGGAAACGGTGGGGGTTTTTTAATGATTTAATGATTGAATGATTGAATGAGTGAATTAAAAGTTGATAAGTTGATAAGTTGAAAGGTTGAAGGGTTGAAGAGTTCATTATGGACTACCAACTACGAACTATGAACTACGAACCATGAACTACGAACCACGAACCAGCTTCTCCAGCTCTTCCAGTTCGTCGCGGTAGCGGGCGGCCTGGATGAAGTCGAGTTGGGCGGCTGCCTCCTCCATGGCCTTGCGGGTTTTTTTGATGGCCTGTTCCAGGGCTTTGCGGTCCATGTACCGGATGACCGGGTCGGCGGCCACATTCACCCTGTCGCTTTCGACATAGGCTTTCCCGCCTGTTTTCATCTGTATGCCGGCCATGATGGATTCGCCGCTCTTGACGATCTGCCGCGGGGTGATGCCCATCTCCTCATTGTAGCGCAACTGTTTCTCGCGGCGCCGGTTGGTCTCGTCGATGGTCTTGCGCATCGAGTCGGTGATCTTGTCGGCATACATGATCACGGTGCCGTTCAGGTTGCGGGCAGCTCTGCCGGCCGTCTGTGTCAGCGAGCGAGCCGACCGCAGGAACCCCTCCTTGTCAGCGTCGAGGATGGCCACCAGCGACACCTCCGGCAGATCGAGCCCTTCCCGCAGCAGGTTGACACCCACCAGCACATCGAAGGTGCCTTTGCGCAGACCGTCCATGATCTCCACACGTTCCAGGGTGTCGATGTCGGAGTGGATGTAACGGCTGCGGATGTCCAGCTTCACCAGGTAGGTGGTCAGCTCTTCGGCCATGCGTTTGGTGAGGGTGGTCACCAGTACCCGCTCATCGCGGGCGGTACGTTTGCGTATCTCATCAATGAGATCGTCGATCTGGTTAAGGGTGGGCCGCACCTCGATCACCGGGTCGGGGAGACCGGTGGGGCGTATCACCTGCTCGACGATGATCCCTTCCGAGCGTTCCAGCTCATAATCGGCAGGCGTGGCGCTCACGAAGATCATCTGTCCCGTGAGCTCCTCGAACTCCTCGAATTTCAGCGGACGGTTGTCGATGGCTGCCGGCAGGCGGAAGCCATACTCCACGAGCACCTGCTTGCGGGAGTGGTCGCCCCCGTACATGGCCCGTATCTGCGGGAGGGTGACATGGCTTTCATCGATGACCGTCAGGAAATCGTCGGGGAAGTAGTCCAGCAGGCAAAAAGGCCGTGTGCCGGGAGGACGGCCGTCGAAATAGCGGGAATAATTCTCTATGCCGCTGCAGTAACCCAGCTCGCGGATCATCTCCAGGTCGTAGCTCACCCGCTGCTTCAGGCGGTGAGCTTCTTCATGCTTGCCGATCTCTTTGAAAAAAGCCACCTGTGCCTCCATGTCACGCCCGATCATGAAAAGGGCCTCCTCCATGCGTGCCTTGGAGGTGATGAAGATGTTGGCGGGGAAGATGGTCACCTCTTCCGCCTTTTCCAGGGTCTGGCCGTTGAGAGGGTCGAAAGCCTCTATCTCCTCGATCTCATCGCCCCAGAAGACGATGCGGTAGGCCATGTCGCCGTAGGCGAGATGGATGTCCACCGTATCGCCCCGCACGCGGAAGGTGCCCCGCTGGAAGTCTGTCTCGTTGCGGGAGTAGAGGGCGTCCACCAGCTGGCGCAGGAAGAGGTTGCGGCTCAGCTTTTGGCCTTTCTTCACCTTGACCGTATGGTCATAGAAATCCTGCGGGTTGCCGATGCCGTAGAGGCAGGATACCGACGATACGACGATCACGTCGCGGCGGCCCGACAGGAGGGAAGAGGTGGTGCTCAGCCGCAGCTTCTCTATCTCGTCGTTGATGGAGAGGTCCTTCTCTATGTAGGTGTCCGTTACGGGGAGGTAGGCCTCGGGCTGGTAGTAGTCATAGTAGGAGACGAAGTACTCTATAGCGTTGTCGGGGAAGAACTGGCGGAACTCGCTGTAGAGCTGGGCTGCCAGGGTCTTGTTGTGGCTGAGCACAAGCACGGGCCGCTGTACCTGTTCGATGACGTTGGCGATGGTGAAGGTCTTCCCCGAGCCGGTGACGCCCAGCAGCGTCTGGTAACGCCGTCCCTCCCGGATCCCCTCCGTGAGCTGCCGTATGGCCTCCGGCTGATCGCCCGTAGGCGCATAGTCCGAGATCAGTTTGAAATCCATCTGTTATCCCTCCGTTATCTCCTCCCGGTGCAGGAAGAGGTTATCTTCTTCGTTTTTTTCTTTTTTTCTTTCCTTCGTTGAGGGATGTCTTCTCAAGTGTGCAGTACACCGGCAGGTGATCGCTGATGCCACCGAAGTAATTCTTTCCTCCGTAGGTGCGGTTGGGCACAAGCCTGCCTGCCTTGGGGTTGTCATACATCATCCACTCCTGCGAGAAGATATGGCCTCCGGTGTAGGGGGTGTGCCATCCTTCCCGGTCCAGCAGGAAGGGGTAGGAGAGGATGATCTGGTCCAGCATCAGCCATCTTCCTTTATAGCTGTAAGTGCCTGTATCATGCAGGTTGTGCATGTCATACATCAGGTTGTACAGGTC
>WFRO01000113.1 GCA_015486475.1 Bacteroidales bacterium | reverse complement strand
TCTGATCACCCTCAGAGATGGAAGTCCGGCTGTAGAAATGATCGAATCCCCTGTGGAAACGAGGGTGCGCATTGAAGGAGAGAGAAAACAGTATTCCCGGCTGGGAGGGATGTTCGTAAATCCCCAGAAAAAGAAGACGAAACGCCAGGAACAACAGCTGAAGTCCTATTATCACATGATCCAGGAGAAGCTGAAAGATAAGGATGCGATCTATGTCTTCGGGCCCTCCAATGCGCCGAAGAGGTTTTATAAGGATCTGTTACAGCATAAGGATTTGGCTCCTAAGGTAGTGGGTTATGAGTCAGCAGGTAAAATGAGCAGGAACCAGATGGTCGCGAAGGTGAAGCATGTTTTCGAAGAGAAAAAAGTGCATGCCTGAGCAGACCTTCATGACGAACATGAGCCCGGCAGCAATGCCGGGCTTATTTTTTATCCCCTTCCCTGCCGGAGGCATCGTCCTCCTCCCGTTCGGTCTTTTTCCACAGGTCGGGACGCAGGGTACGGGTTTTTTCCATGGCTTTTTCCAGCCGCCACTGTTCGATCTTTTTTGGATCTCCCGAGAGCAGGATATCCGGCACCTTCCATCCCCGGTACACTTCCGGGCGTGTGTATACGGGAGGGGCCAGCAGATGGTCCTGGAAAGAGTCGGTCAGTGCCGAGGTTTCGTCGTTCAGCACGCCCGGGATGAGACGCACCACGGCATCGGTGATCACGGCGGCCGCCAGCTCGCCCCCCGAAAGTACATAATCGCCGATGGTGATCTCCCGCGTGACCAGATGGTCGCGTATGCGCTGGTCCACCCCTTTGTAATGCCCGCACAGGATGATCAGGTTCTCCTTTAATGAGAGGCTGTTAGCCGTTTGCTGCGTGAAAGGCTCCCCGTCGGGGGTCACATAGATGATCTCATCGTAATCGCGCTCCTGCGTCAGTTCGTGCACGATGCGGTAAACGGGCTCCGGCCGGATGACCATCCCGGCGCCGCCGCCGTAAGCATAATCATCCACGCTCTTGTAGTTGTTGTCAGCGTAGTCCCGGAGGGTGTGGACACGGATGTCCACCAGTCCTTTGTTGCGGGCCCGCTGCACGATCGACTGGCTGAGGGGGCCTTCCAGGATCTCGGGGATGATCGCGATGATGTCTATGCGCATGGGTGGTTGGTGGTTGGTAGTTCGTGGTTCGTGGTTCGTGGTTAGTAGTAGTAGGTAGTTGGTAGTTGGTGGGTGGTGGGTGGTTTTTTGATCCTGATGGTGTCTTTGCCAAGATCGAACACCGGATTTCCCGTATCTTTTTCGATGAGAGGCACCCTGTAATATTCGGCGATCTCCATCATCTTTGTGCCGGGGACATAAGATCCCATGAGATAATAATGGGCAAGCCGGTCGGGGATCTCGTATTTCAGATAAAAGCGGTCGGGATCACTGAAAAAAGTGTATGCTGAAGACTCTCCTTCCACTTCGGGAAAGACCGTTCGGAAGAAATACCCTTTCTTGCCGGAAAGTTTTTTGAAATATTCCCGCCGGTTCAGGCCTGAATCACTGTAGGTCACAAATACGTCTCCTTCTTTTATGATGGCCACCACCTGGGGTGGGAGAGCTTCTTCTTCAAGATAAGAGCCGCTGCCGAGGAAGTGCTGGCGTCTCACCTGCAGGCGCCAGAGACCCTCAATGGGATCCAGCTGATCGCGGTGGGCATAAAAATAATGGAGGAACGCTTCCTGGTTCCTGTAAGGGGCCGAATCAACCGGAGGGTAATCGGCGGGATTGGTGAGGTTGACGCCCTGAATGTTCATATTTTTCCCTATGATATCGATCTTCAGGGTGTTCTTCTGTAACGGAGGGAAATAAAGCTGAAAAGTATAAAGCTGGTCGGGATCACTGACGATCTTGATCATCTTAGGGCAGATAGAGACCTTTTTGGCCATGATCAGATATTTCCGCTCTTCTCTTCCCGTGGGGGTGATATAGGTCGATCTGTCCACACAGGCCCAGGCGCCCGTCTCAGTGCTTAGCGAGGGAGGATGGTAGATGAAATCCACAATGGTCAGATCATCCGTCACCTCCACGCGCATCACCTCGGTCTGGTCCGTACGGTCCTGGTGGTCCACCTCAGGGAAGATGGTCACCTGCCCGGCCAGGGGGAGGAACGTCCTGAGTAAAAAGATCGACAATATGATAAAAGATCTCGTCATCTGTGGTTTTTGGGACGATGAAAATATTTTGTGTAACGTGATGTAGACAATATAAAAAATCTTCTTTAACATTGTATTGTCAGGCTGGTAATTTTTATCTTGCAAAGGCTGTAAGGCTCATCTTTTATGGAACCGGTACTATACATAGGCATGGCTCAGTCGTTCTTTGCGGGGATGATGATCGCCACCAAAAAACCGCAGCAGCTCTCAGACAGGGTGCTGGCGGCATGGCTTTTCATGATCACCATCGAGATGGCCTTTGCACTCGGGAAGAGCTATTACAATCATCTGCTCTCCTTCACGTTCATTCCTTTTACTTATGGCCCTCTTCTGTACCTCTACACCCGTTTCCTCACGGAAGAAGAGCCCCGTTTCCACCTGCAGTACTGGCTTCATTTCATTCCTTTTCTTATCTTCTTTTTCCTTACCTTCCTTTACAGGAAGTGGGATGTCCTGCAGATCAGTAACTTCTGGGAGAGGGACCGTTTCTTTGTGCTGCGGATGATCTATTCCTTCTCCTTTATTGTCTCGATCTCCACCTATAGCATTCTTTCTTTAAAACTGATCCGGAAATACCAGAAAAAACTGGGAGATATCTATTCCTACACCTCGGATAAGATCACCCTGAACTGGCTGAAAGGAGTGCTGATCAGTTTCTCCCTGACCTATCTGGCGATGTTCGCTGCCGGCGCTTTCAACATATTCAGCAGAACCTCTTCGCCCGACCCGCTCCTGTTCTCCTACATCGGACTAACACTCTTTGCTTTTGCGTTCAGTATATACGGATACAAGCAGCCCGAGATCTACAAGCATTACGGCATCCTGCCGGACAATGCTGCAGCGAAGGGGACGGATACAGGAACAAACAACAACGGCAACCAGGGCAACGGGAAATATCAGCGCTCAGGCCTGAAGGAACAGCAGGCACAGAAATACCTGAAACAGTTGCTCAGGATCATGGAGGAGGAGAAACCGTATATGAACGGCGAGCTTTCCATCAATGATCTGACCAAAAGAATGGAGATCCCGCGCCACTATCTTACACAGATCCTCAATGAAAAGCTGGGGAAGAACTTTTACACTTTTGTCAATGAGTTCAGGGTGAAGGAGGTGATCCGCATGATGCAGGACCCGGAGTATGATCATTACACCCTGCTGGCGCTGGGGTTCGAGGCCGGCTTCAACTCCAAATCCTCTTTCAACAGCATCTTCAAGAACTTCACCGGCATGACCCCGTCGGAGTATAAAGAAGTAATAAGTAAGAAGGCATAAGGCATAAGGCTAAAGG
>WFRO01000112.1 GCA_015486475.1 Bacteroidales bacterium | reverse complement strand
CTCCCGACGAGAAGAAGGTGGTGGGCGAGCTCTTCCTGCTGACCATGAAACCGGTATTGTATGTCTGTAATGTAGATGAAGCCTCTGCCGTCAGTGGCAATGCATACGTCGACAAGGTGCGGGAGGCCATCAGTGGTGAGGAGTCAGGGCTCCTGGTCATTGCCGGCGCCATGGAGGCGGAGATCGCCGAGCTGGACGACCCTGACGACCGCCGGGCTTTCCTGCAGGAGATGGGGCTCACAGAGCCGGGCGTCGACAAGGTGGTGCGGGCCGCCTACGATCTGCTCGACCTGCAGACCTTCTTCACCGTAGGCCCCAAGGAGATCAGGGCCTGGACGATACACAAGGGCATGACCGCTCCCCAGGCGGCAGGTGTCATCCACAGTGACCTCGAACGGGGTTTCATACGCGCCGAGGTGATGAAATACAACGACTTCATCACCCTGGGCTCCGAGCAGGCCTGCAAGGATGCCGGCAAGTTCCACATTGAGGGAAAAAATTACATCGTCGAGGACGGTGATATCCTCCACATACGTTTCAACATCTGATCCATGACCCGCCTCCCCCTCGTCCTATTCCTCCTTCTCGTCCCGCTCCTATCCCTGCGGGGGCAGCAGGAAGAGGTCCGTCGCGCAGAGCAGCTCCTAAAGGAGCGCGGGGAGGTATGCTTCGTCTTCCCCCGCCCGCCGGCGGAGGTGCTGCGGGAGCTGTCGCACCATCTCTCCCTCGACCGGGTGGACAGCGACTCGGTGCGGGCGTATGCCAATATGCAGGGGTTCCGTTATTTCCTGGAGCAGGGACTCTCTTACCGGTTGCAGATGCCGCCGGCTGCCGTCAAAAGCCGGATGACCGCTGCCTCGCTGCAGGAGGCCGGAGGCTGGGATGTCTACCCCACCTATCCGCAATATGATTCCCTGATGCATGCTTTTGCAGCTTCTCATCCCGATATCTGCCACCTCGACACATTCGGCACCAGCCACCAGGGAAGACTGCTGCTGGCCGTGAAGATCTCCGACAATGTGGAAACAGATGAAGATGAGCCGGCCTTCCTTTATACCTCCACCATGCACGGGGATGAGACCGGCGGCTATGTGATGCTCCTGCATCTCATCGACTCGCTGCTCAGCGGTTATGACCAGGGAGGCCTGGTACAGCACCTTATCGACAGCCTGGAGATATGGATCAACCCCCTGGCCAACCCCGACGGCACCTACCACGGTGGTGACAGCAACATCTCCGGCGCCACCCGTTATACTGCTGATAGCATTGATCTCAACCGTAATTTTCCCGACCTCGTCGAAGGCCTGCATCCCGACCACCATGCATATGCTGTGGAGAACGTAGCCATGATGCAGTTCCTGCAAAAACACCATTTCGTGATGTCGGCCAACTTTCATGCAGGAGCGGAGGTGGTCAACTATCCCTGGGACTCGTGGACCTCCTCCGAGCGTACCCACGCCGACGATGCCTGGTTCTATGCCATCTCCCGGGAATATGCCGACACGGTGCATGCCCATGCCCCTGCAGGCTACATGACCTATCTCGACAACGGCGTCACCAACGGCGGCGACTGGTACCAGATCAGCGGCGGACGCCAGGATTATGTCACAGGCTTCCTGCACGGCCGCGAGGTGACCATCGAGCTGGACAACACCAAGATCACGCCGGCAGCAGATCTTCTCCCGCTGTGGAACTACAACAAACGATCCCTCCTCAACTTCATGAAGGAAGCCCTGCGGGGGATCAGCGGTTATGTTACCGATTCCCTGACAGGCGCTCCGGTGCCGGCCCGCCTGGTGATCCTCCACCACGACGACGATTCCTGCTATTCCTGCACATTTTCCGACAGCCTCACCGGATACTTCTCACGCCCCGGCATCTCCGGAACATACGACCTGCAGCTCACTGCCGGCGGCTATGCGGACAAGCTCCTCACTGCCATCACCATCCCCCCTGACTCTCTCGTCACGCTGACGATACTGATGAGCGGCCCCCTGTCCAAAGAGCAATTCCCGGCAACCACTTTCACCCTCTCCCCCAATCCTGTCAGGGCCGGCAGCACCCTGCGTCTTGTCCTGCCCCGGGAAGACCGTTATACCATCGCCCTCACTTCACCGGCGGGCCGGCAGATCATCCTGATCAACAGAAAAAAACTCGGCGAAGGGAGCAACATCTTTCCCCTGCCGGCCGGCATCCGGGGATTGTGGCTGATCACTGTGACCGCCGAAAGATCGGCCCCGGAAACCCGCAAACTGATCATTTACTGACCTTCCGGCGTGCCTTCCGCCTTCCTGCAAACCAGTACCCTTAAAGAAGTTTGGAGTGTGGAGTGCCTAGAGGTTGGAGTTATTTTCGCATCATCGTTAACTCTTCACACTCTTCCTACTTTTCATACTTTTTCTACTTTTCGACCTTTAGACTTTTTTACCCTCGCCCTTCACCCTTCAAGCATCGCACATCTCCGCCCGTCCGCCTGCCCGCCCGGATGACCTGGTCGGAATGGAAACTTCTTCACCCAGCACCCTTAAAGAAGTTTGGAGTGTGGAGTACTTAGAGTTTGGAGTTTGGAGCCCCAATGAACTACGAACCACGAACCACGAACCACGAACTATGAACTATGAACTATGAACTATTTAGTTTATTTTTGCGCGGTCGGAAAAACGTGCAGAACAAAGAGAATTTATGGAAAGAACGGAAAAAAAGTACAGGAAGAGCCTCAGGAAGACAGTTTTTCTCCTGCTGTTAGCAGGGTTGACAGTGCAGGCCTTTTCACAGTTTTCACGCAAGCTGCCCTCCTCCACCCCCCGCCTGGTGGTGACCATCGTCGTCGATCCCCTGAGCATCGACCAGTTGAACCGTTACCGGGACAAAATGGAAAAAGACGGTTTCCGCAAGCTGATGACCGAAGGGTCCTATTTCAACAATGCGAGGTATGATTATTTCTTTGCCGAAGGGGTCACCGG
>WFRO01000111.1 GCA_015486475.1 Bacteroidales bacterium | reverse complement strand
GCGATCTCCTCCGACAGCGAGGCCAGCGGCACATGGCGGTGCCCCGGCAGCGTCAGGTCGGCATGGATCTCATCGGAGACGATCAGAACATCATTTTCCGCACATATCTCTCCCAGATTGCGCAGTTCGTCCTCATCCCAGGAACGCCCCACGGGATTGTGGGGATTGCTCAGCAGCAACAGCTTCGCTTCTTTGACTTTTTCCACGAGGTCATTGAAATCGACCAGATAATATCCGTCTTTTTCGATAAGTTGATTATTCAGCAGCTTCCGGTGGTTCAGGTTGATCGCATAAAAGAAAGGATGATAGACGGGAGATTGCAGGATCACCCCGTCGCCGGGCTCCGTGAAACCCTGTACGGCCATGTTGATCGCCGGCACAATACCGGGACTGTATATGATCCACTCCCGCTCCACTGTCCAGCCGTGACGGCGGCTGATCCAGTTGACGATGCTATTGTAATATTCTTCAGGCCGGAACGTGTAACCGTAAATGGGATGCTCCGCCCGCCGGCGTATCGCTTCCTGCACCGCCGGTGGCACGGCAAAATCCATGTCCGCCACCCACATGGGCAGTACATCCTCCCGCCCGAAGATCTTTTTCAGTCCGTCATATTTAAAGGAATGGGTGCCCCGCCGGTCGATGATCCTGTCAAAATCAAATTGCTGCATGCTCTGCTGTCAAGATTGTGCCAGCAAAGATAAAGAAATATGTCACTCATCCCCTCTTTTCTGCCATTCAGGGCACCCCCTTTCTATTCACCGGAAAGCATGCAGCCTCCTTAATTCATCAATTGCAGGCGGGCAAAGATTTTCCATAGCCGGGCCGACCAGGCTCGCACAATCAGAATGCCCGGACAGCCCGGACGCGGGCGGCGTACGTTTTGTAATAATGGGCCACCTCCCCTGTCGTGAGGTTCATTTTCCAGGCTTGCTGGTTATCATATTCGGTAGAGCTCCAGTAGTAGTTGCTCTCGCAGGCCACCCCTTTGTTGGCGGTGGCAGCGGCATTGATGGCCTCTATGCTCTGGTACATGAGCATCAGCTCCTCTTTGGAGGGCAGGTACCAGTCGCCGTAGCTCTTGTCCCCGTCTTTCACGATCAGTTTCGAACAAAGCAGAGCGGCATAATCGTTTCCGTCATCGCCGATGGCCACCTGCGAGGAGATGATGATGGCGGTGTTCATGAAACCGGCATAAGGCCCGTCACCCAGGGCCCGCGTATCCCCGTAAGTCCCGGCATGCCAGCGTATCCCCGTGCTCAGGTCCTCTTTGGTGCAGACCAGCCCGTGACGGCCGCTGCCATCCACCCAGAAAACAATACCGCCGAAAGCAATGTCGCCCACCTTGTAGGAACGGACACTGATGGTATTGTCTGAGGAGATCTCAATATCTTTACCGGCCTTGTATACATTCACGCTGTCCGTAAAACTGCCTCCGTTCTTACTGAGTGTGACGGTCAGCCCGTGGCGGGAAATGGTCTGTATCTCGTTGGTCACCGATCCGTCCACCTCGGCATCCAGTTTGTGGTTCCAGTAGCTGGTGTCCTGTTCCGTGATCCCTCCGGCCACCGAGGCCCTGAAAAGAGGATCGATCTCGGTAAAGCTGTCCAGCTTGCGGTTCCAGTATGCCGTATCTTCCGCCGTAATGCCACCGGCCACCGACACGGTAAAGACCGGATCGGTCTCATTGGCAGGAACGACCATGGGCAGGGTGGAGATCTGAACATAAGGAGAGAGGTCCTGATCCCCTGTGTTAACACCCGAGAGGTTGTTCAGCTTGGTGAGATCATCATCGGTAATGTTCATGGCCGGGCTGGAAGAAAAAACAGGGTCTGTCTCCTCGGTCAGGAAGCCCGACAGGTCCGGCGTATTGATCAGGTCATTGTAATCGCCGCTGAAAGCGTCGGCAGTCTTGCCGGCAAAGAGCGCATAAGGGACGCTAATCAGCTCGGATGCCCCCAGGTCGGCATAGTCGGTACCGCCTTTTACATCCAGTTCGACCTTCAGGTAATAGGGGCCGTTCATCCAGTCGATCGACGCCAGATCGCCGGAAACCACATCCCCGTCTCCGATCACCAGCGAGAACAAAGCATTGGCGTTGGTGAAAACTTCGTGGGTCTCTACATATACCGGCGTCCCGTCCTCCGACCCCTGCAGGATGCTGAGACGCACCCCCACACGGGTATCCGGGATCAACTGATTGTTCCGGTCACGCACCACCGCCTGATAATTCATCTTGAAAGGCACCTGCGCAAGCACAAGGGAAGAGGTCAGCAATGAAAAAACCAGCATCAGAAAAATGCGCGACCAACGGGTAACACCGGATCTGAAAGGAGCGTAAATGTGATTCATGTTCAATGTTTTTTTAGTGGGTTAGGTTACTCTGTTTTTTCAAAGATCATGGCCGCTTTTTGTATCGCCACGTTGCAAAACAATATTATGAAAAAAATCGGTCATTGTCAATCATATTTGGCAAAAACCCTGTTATTATTTATGAAAAGAGGATCACCACAAGATTTTCCTTTCCGAAAATCATTACCTTTCGGAAACCTGATAAAAAGACCCGATATGATCCACCGGCCTAAAAGATCGCTGAGCCAGAATTATTTACAGGACCGCAACATTGCCCGTAAGATCACTTCCATGCTGCCGGGAGAAGGAGCGGACAGGATCCTGGAGATCGGTCCCGGCCGCGGGATCCTGACGGAATTCCTGGAGGAAAAGTTCGGGGAGAGGCTTTTTCTGGTGGAGATAGACCGCGACTCGGTGGAGTGGCTGCAGCAGAGGTTCCCGGAGTTGAAGGGACGCATCCTGGCGGAAGATTTTCTTACCATGACGTGGCCCGCCGGAGAGAATGAGAAAATAGCCGTCATCGGCAATTTCCCTTATCACATCACCAGTCCCATCTTTTTCCGGATCCTGGAAAACCACGATACGGTCAGCGAGGTAGTGGCCATGGTCCAGAAAGAGGTGGCCGACCGGCTGGTCAGCAGTCCGGGGAACAAGACGTATGGACTCTTGAGCGTACTTCTGCAAACTTTTTTCCGGGTAAATTACCTTTTCACCGTGCCGGAACAGGTCTTTTACCCACAACCCAAAGTCAAGTCCGCTGTCATCCGGCTGGCACATAACGAAAGAGAAAGCCTGCCCTGCCCCCCGGAAAGCTATATCGCCCTGGTGAAAAAGGCCTTCAACCAGCGGCGCAAGACCCTGCGCAATGCTTTGAAGGAGATGTTACCGGAAGAGATGAAAAAAGATAAGATCCTGGGCCGCCGCGCCGAACAGCTCTCGCCGGAGGAATTTATCAGCCTGTGTGTGAAAGTTCACAGTTCATAGTTCTCAGTTCTCAGTTCTCAGTTGATTGTATGGAATACAGGATCTATTGTTCGTCATTCCCCGGTAACCGGGACATCCGCTAACGCTCCAGCATCCTTCTTCTACCCCTCCCTTGCTTCGCCGAAGCGGCTACGCGAAGGCGCAGCGGGGTCTGGGAAGTGTGGAGTACTTAGAGTGTGGAGTGTGGAGTTGTTTTCGCCTTATCACATCATCGCTTTATCGCTTTATCGCTTTATCGCTATTTCCCCACTCTTCATACTTTTTCCACTTTTCATACTTTTCCCACTTTCTTCCTTCATCCTTCGCCCTACTAAAACGTTTCCGCGATCGCCTCCACAGGATTGAGCCGTGATGCATTGCGTGCCGGCGTATAGCCTGAGAGTACTCCGATCACGGCCGAAATGGTGATCCCCCGCAACACATTGTTCAGGGTCATGGTGATCTGCATCTCCAGCATGTGATTGGCCACCTGCAGACCGGCATACACCAGCAGGAGACCGAGCAGGCCTCCCATCAGGGAGAGGATCACCGACTCATACAGGAACTGCTGCAGGATAAAACTGTTCTTGGCGCCCAGGGCTTTCTGGATGCCGATCTGGCGGGTACGTTCCTTGACCGACACGAACATAATATTGGCAATGCCGAAGCCCCCCACCAGGATGGAAAAGCCGCCTATGATCCAGCCCCCCAGGTTGATCGCCGCAAAGATCGACTGCATCCCCTGCGAGAGCATGCTGATCTGGTTGACGGAGAAATTATTGGGGGCGGAGGGTTTCAGCCGGCGTATGCTGCGCAGCAACCCGGTGATCTCATCCTTGAGCGCCATGACGGAAATACCAGCCTTCGCCTTGATCATAATAAAGGGATTGAGCGACTGGCTACGCAGATTGACAAGGTTACGCACATAGCTCACCGGCACCAGCACCACCTTGTCGAGGCCCTGGTCACCTATGCCCCCGGCACCCTCCTTCTTAAAGACCCCGACCACGGTCATCTTTTTTCCCCGTATGGTGATCCTCTTGCCCAGCGGGTTCTCGTTCTCAAACAGGTCTTTTACCACATCAGCGCCCAGGATAGCCCTGTTTTTACCGCTTTTCGCCTCAAAATCCGAGAAATAACGGCCCTGCTCGATCTCAAAAGAACGCACATCGGCAAAATCGCGGGTGGTGCTCAAAAAAGAAACATCGCTCACCGAATTGCCGTTATATTGCACGGTCACGGTAGTAGATATCACAAAGCTCATAGCGGCGGCACGGTGTGAACGCGCCTTCAGGCCGCGGTACTCCTCCAGGG
>WFRO01000110.1 GCA_015486475.1 Bacteroidales bacterium | reverse complement strand
TATGACTGGCAGCAGTTCATTATTTTTGCAGACAAATTTCTCAAATAAGCGTGCACAGGTTCCTTTGCTGTGCAGAAAGCATTCTTCAGTGCGTAAAAAACTTATTTCTCTGATCCCCGGCGTTCAGCCAAAGGGTTTTCCGGTTATCTTTGTAAAAATTTTTATCCTATGGAGATCAAAGCAGAGATCATTACCATCGGGGATGAGATCCTGATCGGACAGATCGTCGATACCAATTCAGCCTGGATGGCCGGGAAGCTGAATATTGCCGGGATCACGGTTTTCCAGATCACCACCATCTCCGACAGCAGGGAGCATATCCTGAATGCCGTGGGGGAGGCGCTCGGCCGCGCAGAGATCGTCCTGGTCACCGGCGGCCTGGGACCTACCAGCGATGACGTCACCAAGAAAACCCTGGCAGAGTTTTTTGATTCGAAGCTGGTCCTCAACAGGGAGGTGCTGGCCTCTGTGGAAAAAAGACTGGCTGTGCGTAACATCCAGATGACAGAGGTGATCAAAGGACAGGCATACGTGCCCGATAAGTGCCGGGCCTTCGTCAATGAGTGGGGCACCGCCCCCGGCATGTGGTTCGAAAAGGACGGCAAAGTGCTGGTCTCCATGCCCGGCGTTCCCAAAGAGATGATGGGCATCATGGAAAAATATGTTTTACCGGGATTAAAGAATAAATTCAAACTACCAGCTATATATCACAGTACACTATTGACTTATGGTACCTTCGAAGCACATCTCTCCAGCCTGCTGGAGGATTTTGAGAAGAGTCTGCCACCCCATATCAAACTGGCTTATTTGCCTTCGGCCGGCAGGGTACGGTTGCGCCTTACAGCCAAAGGGGATTCGCTGGAGACATTGAAGCAGCAGGTGGCAGAACTGGAGGAAGAGATGCTCAAAAGGGTAGGGGAATATGTGTATGGCCGCAACGGAGATAGCCTGGAAAAGATCGTGGGCGATCTGCTGCGGGAAAAGGGACAGACCCTGGCCACCGCCGAGAGTTGCACGGGGGGCATGGTGGCCCATCTGATCACCTCCGTGCCAGGAGCCTCCGACTACTACAGAGGATCTGTCATCTCTTATGCCAATGAAGTCAAAGAGAAAGTGCTGGGGGTGCGCCCCGGAACATTGCAGACGCATGGGGCGGTGAGCCGCGAGACCGTCGAAGAGATGGCCGCCGGAGCCAGAAAAGTACTGCATACCGACTATGCGGTCGCCATTTCGGGCATCGCCGGCCCCACTGGAGGGACCCCCGAGAAGCCCGTTGGCACGGTTTGGATCGCTGTGGCATCCCCCGGAAAGATCCTGGCTGAAAAATTTATCTTCGGTTTTACCCGCTCTGAGAATATCGAAAGAGCCAGCTATACTTCTCTGAACCTCTTAAGGAAAACCCTGCTCAATGAGATCTGAACTTTAAGTAATGTGAAACAACAGGCACCTGAGCAGAACTTGCGGAATACGGTCTCTGGAAAAATCTTAAGGAATCATTTGTTTTTTTGAACAGAAATGCCTTATTTTGCGCTCACTTTTGAAAATGCATTTAACAACAAAGCTGGAAAGATGTCGAGAGTTTGTCAAATAACAGGAAAGAAGGTGATCTCAGGGAACAATGTTTCCCATTCGAAGAGGAGAACCAGACGGAAATTTTATCCCAATCTTTTTGATAAGAAATTCTACCTTGCCGAGGAAGACCGTTGGATCACCCTGAAGGTGTCGGCAGCAGGGATCCGCACCATCAACAAGAAAGGGCTGAGCACGGCCCTGCGTGAAGCCAAGGAAAAAGGATACATCCAATCATACTAATCTGAACGATCATGGCAAAAAAAGGAAACAGAATACAGGTGATCCTGGAGTGTACCGAGCATAAAGAGAGCGGCATGCCCGGGACATCCCGCTATATCACCACCAAGAACAGGAAAAACACTCCGGAAAGACTGGAGCTGAAGAAATACAACCCCATTCTGAAACGTTACACCCTCCACCGGGAGATAAAATAATTGAGTTATGGCCAAGAAAGTTGTCGCAACACTGAAAACAGGAGAAGGACACTCCTTCACCAAAGCCATTCGCTTTGTGAAATCCCAAAAAACAGGAGCCTATACCTTCCAGGAAGAGATCATCAACAAAGAGCATGTGAAAGATTTCTTCGCCAATAAGAAGTAAAAAATAATTGCCTTATCAAGAAAAGCTTCCTCAGAAGGGAAGCTTTTTTTATCCCAGATTACGCATTAGGAAGCTAATAATTAGCTGAACTAATGTGTTAGCTGGGATTAATCCCGATCTAGGAATTCACGGTTTTGGTGAAAGCCAAAACCGATGAAATCCTTGATCGATCAGCAATGAAAAGCACTTGCGACTTTCTATTGCTGATTTTGGGTTTATCTTCGTACTTTCATTTATGACAGACCGTTATGGGACTTTTCTCTAAGAAAAAAACCAAAGAAGAAGAAACAGTACAGGCACCTCCGGCAGCAGCGGACGAGCATCTGAAAAGCGTGGAAGAAGGCCTGGAGAAGACCAAGGAGAGCGTTTTCAAGAAGCTGTCCCGCGCTGTGGCCGGCAAGTCCACCGTCGACGACGAGGTGCTGGACAACCTCGAGGAGGTGCTCATTACCTCGGATGTGGGGGTGGACACCACGCTGAAGATCATCGAACGCATCGAGAACAGGGTCTCGAAGGATAAGTATCTCGGCGTAAATGAGCTGAACAGGATCCTGCGCGAGGAGATCGCGGCCCTCCTCGAAGAGCAGCCCGCCGCTGCCGGCATGGATTTCAGCCTGGAGGGGCTGCCGCGCCCTTATGTCATCATGGTGGTGGGCGTCAACGGCGTGGGCAAGACCACCACCATCGCCAAGCTGGCCCATCAGTATAAAAAGAAAGGATACTCTGTGGTGCTGGGGGCTGCCGACACGTTCCGTGCCGCCGCCATCGACCAGCTGCAGATATGGGCCGACAGGGTGGGGGTGCCCCTGGTAAAGCAACAGATGGGCTCCGACCCCGCCTCGGTGGTGTTCGACACCCTCCGCTCGGCAGAGGCCCACAGTACCGACGTGGCCATTATCGACACCGCCGGACGGCTCCACAACAAGGTCAACCTCATGAACGAACTGGGCAAGATCAAAAGGGTGATGCAGAAGGTGATCCCCGAAGCGCCGCATGAGATCCTCCTCGTGCTGGACGGCTCCACAGGCCAGAATGCTTTCGAGCAGGCCCGCCAGTTCACCGAAGTGACCCAGGTCAACAGCCTGGCCGTCACCAAGCTCGACGGCACCGCCAAAGGAGGCGTGGTCATCGGTATCTCCGACAAGTTCGGCATCCCTGTGAAATACATCGGCATAGGAGAGGGGCTGGAAGACCTGCGCTCCTTCGATAAGAAGGTGTTCGTTAACTCCCTCTTTCCCTCAGGAAGCTGATAACCTCTCATTCTCATGTCCAAAAAGAATGTCTCTGTAATCACCCTCGGCTGTTCCAAGAATACGGTCGACTCGGAGGTGTTGCTGCGCCAGCTCGAGGCGGCCGGCATGGAGACACAGCACGACCCTGCTGAGGTGAAGGGCGGCACGGTGATCATCAACACCTGCGGCTTCATCCGCGACGCCCAGGAGGAGTCGGTGGAGATGATCCTGCGTTTTGCCGAGGCCCGCAAGCGGGGAGACATCGACCGTCTGATCGTCATGGGATGCCTGTCGCAGCGCTTCCGCGATGAGCTGCAGCAGGAGATCCCCGCAGTGGACAGCTACTACGGCGTGAACGACCTGGCACAGATCGTCCGTGACGCCGGCGCCAACTACCACTACGACCTGCTCACGCAACGCTCGCTGACCACCCCCGCCCATTATGCTTACCTGAAGATCTCGGAAGGCTGCAGCCGTCACTGTGCTTTCTGCAGCATCCCCGCCATACGGGGGAAACATGTCTCCCGTCCCATGGAGGAGATCCTGCGCGAAGCTGCCTGGCTCGCCGGCCGCGGGGTCAGGGAGATCATCCTCATCGCCCAGGACCTTACCTGGTACGGCCGCGACATCTACGGCCGGCAGATGCTGCCGGCACTGCTGAAAGAACTGGCGGCCCTGCCATTCCGCTGGATACGTCTTCACTATGCCTATCCTTCCGCGTTCCCGTGGGAGATCATATCCCTGATGAAAGAACATGACAATATCTGTCACTACCTGGACATCCCTTTCCAGCATATCTCCGATGATGTGCTGAAATGGATGCGGCGGGGATCGTCCGAGCGGACCATCCGCCGCCTGGTGGAACGGCTGCGTCGCGAAGTGCCCGGTCTGGCCCTGCGCACCACCTTCCTGGTAGGCCATCCCGGCGAGAAAAAGAAAGACCTGGACAAACTCCTCGATTTTGTGCGGGAGACCCGCTTTGAGCGGCTGGGCGTATTCGCCTATTCCCACGAAGAAGGGACCTATGCCTGGCGGCATTACCGCGACACCCTCCCGGAGAAAGTGAAACAGCAAAGGGTAGAGG
>WFRO01000109.1 GCA_015486475.1 Bacteroidales bacterium | reverse complement strand
CAATATGGCATTGAGACCACCCTGGCCTACTGGCCCGACGAGGAGAAAAGCCCCAACACCCTGGAGCTGATCCGGGAACACAAGGTAGACCTGGTGGTGAACATCCCCAAGAACCTCTCCAGGGATGAGCTGGACAACGACTACATGATCCGGCGCACGGCCGTTGACTACAACATCCCCCTCATCACCAACGCCCGTCTGGCCAGCGCTTTTATTTTGGCTTTTTGTAAGTATGATCTTGCCGACCTTTCCATCAGCTCGTGGGATGAGTACAGGTAACCTGAAAAACACGATCACAGTCCGGGAAGCGACCCTTCCGGAACATGCGGTTATCGCCGGCTTTCAGGTGGCGATGGCGGCCGAGACGGAGGACCTGGCGCTCGACAGGGCAGTGGTGGAGCGTGGCGTGCGCGAGGTGTTCCGCCGTCCGGAGCTGGGGAAATACTACGTGGCCGTCAAAGACGAGCGTGTAGTGGCCTCCCTGCTGATCACTTACGAGTGGAGCGACTGGCGCAATGCCCTGGTGTACTGGATCCAGTCGGTCTATGTGCTGCCGGAGGAACGGGGCCGGGGCGTGTTCCGTGCGATGTACGGTCACATACGTGACCTGGTGCTGGCTGATGATGCGGTGTCGGGCATACGTCTTTATGTGGACAAAAACAACCGTACTGCCCGCGAGGTCTACCGCCGTCTGCAGATGGACGGCGATCATTATGCCCTGTATGAATGGATGAAATAGTCCGTTTTCTGTTTTTCTCTCCCCTGCTCCAGGCATTGCTCCTGGCGGTATCCCTGCTGTATGCTCTTATGATCCTCGCTTTTCTGCGGGGATGGACCGCTCTCAGAC
Organism: Bacteroidales bacterium; assembly: GCA_015486475.1. Lineage (GTDB taxonomy): Bacteria > Bacteroidota > Bacteroidia > Bacteroidales > VadinHA17 > DRPN01. The sequence goes on along the minus strand of WFRO01000109.1, from coordinate 11,688 downwards.
CTTTTGAAAAAACATGTGATGATCCCCGGGAGAGGGTGACCGTGGTCGTTGCCTGCCACAACGAGGCGGAGAACATCCCTGCCCTGGCAGCCGCCCTGGGACAGCAGCTTTATCCCGCTGCCCTGACGGAGATCCTGCTGGTGGATGATCATTCCGAAGATGCCACCTGGCAGCGGATGCAGGAGGCGGCCGGACGGTACGGCAACATCCGCATCCTGCGGAATGCCGGACAGGGGAAAAAGGAGGCTCTGCTCACCGGCGTGGAACACAGCACTTCGGCATGGATCATCACCACGGATGCCGATGCCCGGCCGGGCCCCGACTGGATCTCTGTGCTAATGGCTTTTCAGAAAGAAAAAGGTGCCGGTCTTATAGCAGGCCCGGTAGAGGTGCTCCCTGCGAAAGGCTTTTTGGGACGATTCAGGGCACTGGAGTTTTACAGCCTTACAGGTGCCGGCATGGGAGCTGCCGGCAGGGGTCATCCGCTCTTTTGCAATGGTGCCAGCCTGGGCTACCGGAAAGAGCTGCTTGATCTGGATCCGGATCCCCTGCGGAAAGATCTGCCCAGCGGGGACGATGTATTCCTCCTGCACACGGTCAAAAAACACCGTCCGGAGACGATCCGCTTTCTCAGATCGCGCAGGGCCGCCGTGACCGTCACAGAAAGGGGCGGGCTCGTTTCTTTTTTCCGGCAGCGGCGACGGTGGGCTTCCAAAAGCCTGGCCTACCGCGACCGGGACACCCTGGTGACCGCCCTCCTGGTGTTCCTGATGAATGCTTCGCTTCTGTTCACCCTGACGGCCGGCTTCTTCCGGAGCGGCTGGTGGCTGTGGCTGGTAGTTCTGTGGATCATTAAATCCGTTCCCGACTTTATGCTCCTGAGAAAAGTCACCTCCTTTTACGGGCAGCAGCGGTTGATGTGCTGGTTTTTTCCGGTGCAGCTGCTGTATCCTTTTTATGTTGTCCTCTCTGCTGTGGCAGGAGGCCTGGCCGGGATGTCCCGGAAGAAGGGATGGTAGGGATGATATTCTTCCGCTCTTCCTTTTGCCTTTTGCCTTATTACTTTTGCCTTGGTTTGTTTGGAGTTTGGAGGTTGGAGTGTGGAGTTAAAAGTTAAAAGTGAGCTAAAGTTAAAAGTTTAAGGATCATGGTATTCGCTTTATCGGACGGATCCTCCCATTTTTCCATTATTCCAATATTCCATTATTCCATTTTAGGAGAAGCAGATCTCCGTCAAAATTTCATTCTGATCTGTGCTTTCACCTCGGTACGGTGGGGGGCCGGTACTGAGCTCAGGCCCGTTCCTATAGTCTCCCGGTCGTAGTACAGTGTTTGGGCGATGCGGACCCCTGCCTGCAGGTGGCGGGTGAGCGGCAGACGGCCGGTGATGTACCACCGCATGCCTTTTCCCGTCAGGGCCGGGGTGGAGAATGCATAGAGCAGATCATTCTCATAGGTGTAGATGCGGGTCAGGTACTGTGTGTCGAACAGTCCCAGGCGCAGGATCAGGGAGAGCGGGATGTGGGAGGGATGGTAGCTGAGGTCCTGGCAGACAAAAAAGCCGTGTTGTGGGAGACCCTCCTCCGCTGCGGCAGCCCGGGTAAGATCCAGCCGGTTGGTGGCCGTCAGCGTTCCGGTGAGGGGATAGCTCACCTGCAGGCGGAGGTGACTGCGGCTCTGCAGGACCACCTCCGGCAGGTTCCCCTCCGGAGGAGAGGCATTGTGAGCAAGGGTCTCGTACCGGTACTGCAGATCGACGCGCAGTTCCCCGGCAGGGACCCAGGAGACAGATGCTCCTGCCTCCGTGCCGCCGGAGGGAGCCGCGATGCCATAGCGCAGCCACGGGAAACGGAAGTAGTCCATGTACCCCGCCAGCGTCAGGTTGCTCAGGGGTCTTACCTGCAGGCCCGCCGTGATGCCCCTCTCATTGTTTACCCGGCCTCCGCGTGCAAAGGCGTGGGCATAGGGAGCGTAGTAGCCGGCAGCATAGCTTCTCACCAGCAGGCTGGTGGTGACCAGCGGCGACAGGTACCAGCGTATCCCCTGCAGGAAGGCGCCTTTGCCGTGGTTGTTGAGGGCCGCTTCGCCGAAAAGGGAGAGACGGCGCAGCATGAAACGGTAGTCGAGGCTGCCGGCCAGTACCTCTCTCCCGCGGAAAAGCAGCGCGTTTTCGGGTTTCTCCTCAGGCAGGCGCACATGATCCCAGGAGGTGTAGAGACCGTTGAGACCTACGGAGAGGTTGTCGCGGCTCCAGGCGAGGCGGAGACCGGCCGTGGTCTCTGCGGCGGCGCCTTTGCGGGCGATCTCGGTGGGGGTGCGGTGCAGACCGGAGGAGGGGAAAGAGACGATCACCAGGTGGCTTGTGTCATCGGTGCCGGCAGGCAGGAGACGGGCATCACGGCGGGCCCAGGAGAAAAAGGGAGTGACGGAGAAATTTCCCTTTCCCAGCACCAGCGAGACCCCCTGCAGGTAGTTGTTCTCGACAGAGGAGGAGGCATAGCGCACCTCCGGAGCATGACGGTCGGGGTCGAGGAGGGCGGAGGGGCGGCTGATACTGAAGCCGTTCCACAGGAGAAGGCCCTGCCCGAAGCGCAGATGATAATGGCCTATGTTCACCTGCCGCAGCCAACCGCGGCGGGGTGACCATTGCAGGTACCAGGAGTAGAAGTCAAAGCCCTGCCGGTTCACATCGCGGAAGAAGGGCTCTCCAGGGTCTTTGTCAGCCACCACGCCGGCATGCAGGCGGTTGCCGGCGTCCAGGGCGTAACGCAGCAGGAGGCCCGGCCGGCTGCCACGGTATCCGTTGAAGATCTCTTCATCTCCCGGCAGGTCGGGCGGGAGGTATCCCTGCTCTTTCTCCGTATAAAAACGTACGCGGGCCAGCGCCTCCTGCCGCAGGGGAGAAAGCCTTTTCCCTTCGTCCGCCGGCTGGCCCGGCGTCAGGGTGATGAAAGGACGTATGCGCCGGATCACCTCCCTGTCAAAACCGTAAACCAGCTGCAGCTCGCTCAGGCTCAGCAGCGGGCCGGTCTCTTTGCGGTATTCCAGCAGACTGGCGATCTGGAAGTCATTCAGGAACAGCAGCCGTGCCAGATCATCGCGGGAGGCCGTATTGAGGTTGACGGGGTGGCGCTGCAACTGCTGCAGGTAGTCGGTGATCTCTGCCACATCTCCCGGTCCTTTTTGCTGCCGGACGATCTCTTCGATAGCCTGCTGGATCTGCGGGTCGGAAAGGATCGCAGGCTGCTGGGCGGGCGAAGGCACAAAAACAGCCCCCGTGAGAAGACACACAACAATGATATGGTGCAGTGAAGCACGCATGTATATGATGGTTCCTGCCCGGTAATTTCAAAGTGTCTGCCGGCCGGGATCACTTGCTCTCACCGAAGGTGTAAAGCAGTGAGAAATAAGGCGTAAATCCCAGCTGGGGATGCATCGTAAAAGCAAGATCGCCCCGGAATCCCTTGAAAAGATAGCCCAGTCCGAAAGAGGGGCGGGAAGGGTTGGTCGAGTACCCGGCACGCAGGAAAAAATTCTGCAGGGCGCTCACCTCCACCCCCGTGCGGAAGGCCGCTTTCTCATCCAGGTTCTTCTCCGTCTCTACTGAAAAAAAGATGATGTTCTCGATCTGGTAACCAGCCCCCACGCGGAAGATCACCGGCAACCGCTCCCGCTCGGGGTTGGTCATCTTACTGGCCGTAAAATTATAAACGTGCGCTCCTATGTACAGGTTTTTCACCGGCTCTGCGATGATTCCTCCTTCAGCCACCAGGGAACTGTAGGTTCCGTATTCATCAGCAATGTAAGTGCCGATGTAGTTGAGTTGTATGCCGGCAGCAAAACGTTCGGTAAAAGCCCTGCCGAAGGAGACGGCAAAGCGGGTATCGTGGTATTTGGAATAACCGAAATAATAGAACATAAGCCCTATGGTGCCCGGTTTTACAGGGATGGCCGCACCCAGAGCGCTCAGAGAATACTGGGGCACGGCGAACTTGTTCTCAAAATGGAAACCTACCACGGGACGGCGTATCCACCCCAGGCCGGCCTGGTTGTGGGACAACGACCAGAGATCGGGGATCATCACCGTGGCATTGGCCATGGCATCAAAACGGGCACCCAGCAGGTAGTTATTGGGGGCGGGAAGACCGTCCTGACTTGCTGCGGTGAAAAGGAAAAGCAGGAAAAAGAGGTGTGCCCTTTTCCCGGAGATCCTTTTACGCAGGGCCGTTGGTTTTGTATGCATATTTATCGAAGGTCTGTAATTCCTGGTTGGCCTTGACGACTTTTTCCTTCAACTCTTTTTTGAACTGCCCGAATTTTTTTTCGATCCTTTCATCCGAGAGCGCCAGCATCTGCAGTGCCAGCAGGCCGGCGTTGCGGGCAGCATTGACCCCTACCGTAGCCACCGGGATGCCGGGAGGCATCTGCAGGATCGACAGGATGGAATCCCATCCTTCGAGGGTGGCCTTGATGGGCACGCCGATCACCGGCAGGGTGGTCTGGGCAGCGATCACCCCCGGCAGATGAGCGGCCATGCCTGCACCGGCGATGATCACCCGCACCCCCCGTTCACGGGCCGTGCGACTGAACTCCTCCACCTCCTCCGGCGTGCGGTGGGCCGAGAGAGCGATCATCTCAAAAGGTACTTCAAACTCATTCAGGATATCGGCGGCTTTTTCCATGACCGGCAGATCGGAGGTGCTGCCCATAATGATCGAGACAAGCGGATCCATAAGCAAATGTTTTTTTGTTAAATGATCTTATTTTCGGGTTTTACATGAAGATTTGATATTTTAGCGGAAATAATAACGAAGATAATCAATTTTTATGGAAAAGATCAAGATCCTCGACAAACACTTCAGGCTCTATATCCCTGCCGAAGATATCCGGAAAACCGTGGGAGAGATGGCTGACAGGATCAACCGGGATTTTGCAGGAAAGGAGGTGATCTTTGTCGGGATCCTCAACGGGGTGTTCATCTTTGCCGCCGACCTGTTCCGCCGGATACGGCTGGATGCCCGTATTACCTTCCTGCGGCTGGCATCTTATCAGGGTACCCACAGCACGGGAGAGGTGAAACAGTTGATCGGTCTCAGCGAGGATATCCGCGACCGCATTGTCATCGTGGTGGAAGATATCGTGGATACGGGGACTACCCTCGAGCATATCGTCCGTCAGCTCAGCAGCTTTCAGCCGGCGGAGATCCACATTGCCACCCTCCTCCTGAAACCGGAGGTGTATCATCACCACATCAAACTGGATTACGTGGGGATAGAGGTGCCCAAGAAGTTCATCCTGGGATACGGTCTGGATTATGACGGTTACGGCAGGAACCTGGAGAGTCTTTATGTGCTGGATGAAGATTAACCCGCCGGTGGCAGCCGGTACCATCTGATAAGATATGGAAAAGAAATTGTTGAATGTCATTATGTTCGGTCCGCCGGGATCCGGTAAAGGGACCCAGGCCAAAAAGGTCGCCACCAGCCAGGGACTGGTGCATATCTCCACGGGAGAGATCCTGCGCAGTGCCATCGACCGGAAGACACCCCTGGGGGTGCTGGCAAAACAATACATGGATAAAGGTGAGCTGTTGCCCGACGAGGATGTGCAGCAGATGCTGGCCAATGCGGTGGACCGTTATATCGCCGAAGGGGCCCGGGGATTTATTTTCGACGGCTTTCCCCGCACCCTCGATCAGGCCGGCTTCCTCGATCAAATGATGAAAGAGAGAGGCTCGGAGATCCATTACCTGATCTTCCTGGACGTGGACCATGACGAGCTGGTGAAGCGCCTGCTGCTGCGCGGGAAGACGGAAGGACGCAGTGATGATACCCTGGAGGTGATCGAGAACAGGCTGGAAGTGTATAAAAAAACCACCCTGCCTGTGATCGAACATTACAAGAGACAGGGGAAATTCTATCCTGTGAATGGTGTCGGCACCATTGAGGAGGTGAATGCACGGATCTGTGCGATCCTGAGTAAGAGCGAAGAGCAATGAGCCAAGAGCCAAGAGATAAGAGACAAGAACCAAGAATCAAGTGCTACGAACCACCAACTACGAATCCCGAAAAACAGCAAATGCCGCTTACGGCATTTGCGTAGTTTTTCGAGGATCCCCGCCCGGATGACTCCGGTCGGACGGGCTCGCAGTTCCAACGGGATCCAAGATCCCGGGAACTGCGGGACCACAAACTACGAACCACAAACTACGAACCACAAACTACGAACCACTAACTACTAACCACGAACTACGAACTACTAACTCTGAACTGTGAACTCTGAACTTTGACCCCCTATGCCTGGCAGTAATTTCATAGATTATGTAAAGATCTTCTGTAAGTCGGGGCGGGGCGGGGCCGGGTCGGCCCATCTGCACCGTGACCGCAGCAATCCCAAGGGGGGGCCCGACGGCGGAGACGGCGGCCGGGGCGGTCATATCATCCTGCGGGGCAACAGCCAGCTGTGGACCCTGCTCCATCTGAAATACCGCAAGCATATAAAAGCCGGTAACGGCGTGGCGGGATCGGCGGCGATGAAGACCGGCGCCGGCGGACGCGATGAGGTGATCGAGGTGCCGCCGGGGACGGTGGCCCGGGATGCGGAGACCGGCGAGATGCTGTTCGAGATCATGGAGGACGGGGAGGAGAAGATCCTCCTGCCCGGCGGCCGTGGTGGTCTGGGCAATGTCCATTTCAAATCGGCCACACGCCAGACACCCCGTTTTGCGCAGCCCGGCGAACCCGGACAGGAGGGCTGGTTCATCCTCGAGCTGAAGCTGCTGGCTGACGTAGGTCTGGTGGGCTTCCCCAATGCGGGCAAGTCAACCCTGCTGTCCCGCGTGTCGGCGGCCAAACCCCGCATCGCCGACTATCCATTTACCACCCTGGTGCCGCAGCTGGGCATCGTAGCTTACCGCGACAACCGCTCCTTCGTCATGGCCGACATCCCCGGCATCATCGAGGATGCGCACCAGGGCAAAGGCATGGGTACACGTTTCCTGCGTCACATAGAGCGCAACGCCCTCCTCCTCTTCACCGTGCCGGCCGACAGCAGGGACATCCGGCACGAATATGAGATCCTGCTGAAGGAGTTGCGGGAGTTCAATCCCGAGCTGCTGGATAAAAAAAGGATCCTGGCCATCACCAAATCGGATCTCCTCGATGAGGAGCTGACGGAGGAGATCAAGCCCGACCTGCCCGCGGTGCCGTGGGTCTTTATCTCGGCCGTCACCGGTCAGGGCATCGACAGGATGAAAGATCTGATATGGCAGGGACTCAATGAAAAAACACCATGATGGATCAGCTGTTGCAACTGGATGAATCCCTGTTCCGCCTCATCAACGGCTGGCACAGTCCTTTCTGGGATACAGTGATGTGGGCCGTCAGCGCCAAACTCACCTGGGTGCCGCTGTATCTCTTTATCCTGGGATGGCTGATAAAGATCTACCGCCGCCGTTTCTGGGTGCTGCTCCTGTTCATTGTCCTGCTGGTGGTCTTCACCGACCAGGCTTCGGTGCAGCTGTTCAAGAAGGTGTTCATGCGCCTGCGTCCCTGCCACCAGGAGGCGCTGGCAGCTTCCGTGCACCTGGTAAAGGGACACTGTGGCGGACTCTACAGCTTTGTCTCGAGCCATGCCACGAACATGTTCGGCGTGGCCATGTTCTCCTCCCTGCTGATCCGCAACCGCCTCTATACCTGGCTGATCTTCCTCTGGGCGGCCTGGGTGGGCTACAGCCGTGTTTACCTCGGTGTGCACTTCCCCGGCGATGTGCTGGGAGGGGCGCTGCTGGGCACACTGATCGGGTGGATCATGTACCGGCTGTGGATTTTCACCGATAAAAAATGGATGAGCCGGAGACCCTGGTTCGAAGGTACTGAAAGCGTTTCGTGATGTTCTTCTGTGTTGACAGCCCCTGGGACGATCCGGCCCGCAACCTGGCAGCGGAGGAGTTCCTCCTGCGCAGCAGAAAAGAGGAATTTGTGATGTTCTATGTCAATGCTCCATCCGTCATCGTGGGGAAACATCAGAACGTCTTCCGGGAGGTGAACCTGGCCTTTGCCGCCCGGCAGGGGATCCCCGTGGTGCGGCGCCTGACGGGCGGAGGGACCGTATACCACGACCGGGGCAATCTCAACTTCAGCTTCATCCTTTCGGGAGAGCAAGGGAAGCTGGTCGATTTTGCCAGATATATCCGTCCTGTGACAGAATTCCTGCAAAGTCTGGGAGTCCCGGCCGTGACGGACGACCGGAACAATATCCTCATCGGTGGTAAAAAGATCTCGGGGAATGCCGAGCATATCTTCAAGGAACGGGTCCTGCATCACGGTACCCTCCTTTTTGATACAGTGCTGGCCGATCTGGAAGAGGCCCTGCAGCCCAACCCGGGCGAGGTGCAGGACAAGGCGATCCGCTCACGTACCAGCCGCGTGACCAACATAAGAGAGCATCTGCCGAAAGAAATGACCGCCGGGGAGATGAGAGAGGGTCTGAAGGCCTGGTGCCTGGACTATTTTTCTCCCTGCCGGACTTTTACCTTTACAGAGGAGGAGGTGATGGAGATCGACCGGCTGGCCAAAGAAAAATACGCTTCATGGGAGTGGAACACGGGCTATTCGCCCCGTTGTGTGCTGCGCAGGACGCTAACATCCGTGCCGGGCCGGCCGGTGCTGGAGATCGCCCTGAACAAAGGAAGGGTGGAAGAGGTGGTAGTAACAGGAGGACCGCAGGAACTGCATCACATGGCGGAGCGACTGCAGGGATCGCCTTTCCGGCATGAGGAGGTGGAAAAGGTACTGGTTTCCCTGCACAAGGAAGGAAAACTTTCCGTAATTTCGGTGCGGGAAGGATTGCAGGCTCTTTTCGGATTTTAAAAATGACGGTCATGGCTTCGAAAACCAGTTTCATGGATGTGCTGAGGTCGCTTTGGGTGTACCTGTTCGGGGTGATCACCATGCCCCTGGGCTTTGTGGGGGCTGTGGTGGTGTGGCTGCTCACCGTCCTTTTTGACCGGCGTCTGGTGGTGCTGCACCTCTATTCTTGTTTCTGGGCCTCCTGGTACACCTGGATCTCTCCTTTCTGGAAGGTGAAGATCATGGGAAAAGAGAAGATCGACCGGAAAAAAGTGTACATCATGGTCTCCAACCACCAGTCGATGCTGGACATCCTGGTGCTGTACCGCCTGTTCGTGCATTTTAAATGGGTGAGCAAGGCAGAGCTTTTCAAAGCGCCCCTGGCGGGATGGAACATGTCCATGAACCGCTACATCAAGCTGCACCGTACCAGCCGCACCAGTATCCGCCGCATGATGGAGGACAGCAGAAAGACCATGGAGAGCGGCTCGTCGGTAATGATCTTCCCCGAGGGAACCCGTTCCACCACCGGGAAGGTGGAGCGTTTCAAAGAGGGTGCTTTCCGCCTGGCCAAAGACACCGGCCGGCCCCTGCTCCCCATCGTCCTGTGTTGCACGGGGGACGCACTTCCGAAACACGGCTTCTGGGTGCGTGGCAAGCACCGCATGAAGGTAAAAATACTCGACCCTGTCTCCCCGGAAACCTTCCGGGATATGACCGTGGATGAGCTTACTCAATATATTCACGACCTTATCTCTGCGGAACATGATCGGATGAAAAAAGAGGTTTCGAATAAATAATTAAGCATACGATGAAATAATTATAAAGATGCCCAAACGGGTGTCATTGCGCCGGTATTCCTGCAAAATCCCCGTCAATACCGGGAATCCGTTGAAAATTCATGGTTATTGTTGATAAACTCTTCATTCAGGCAAGTTGTAATTCCTTATCTTTGCAGGGTTGAAAAATGACCGGAGGTGAATGATGACAGCAACCTATTCAGAAGATACCATCAAGACACTTGACTGGCGGGAGCACATCCGCCGCCGTCCCGGTATGTACATCGGCAAGCTGGGGGACGGGTCCTCGCAGGATGACGGCATCTATGTTTTGGTGAAGGAGGTGATGGACAACTCCGTGGATGAGTTCATGATGGGCTTTGGCAAAAAGATCGTCATCACCATACACGACAAGGTGGTGACGGTACGGGATTACGGCCGGGGCATCCCCCTGGGTAAGCTGGTGGAGGTGGCTTCGCGTATGAATACCGGTGCCAAGTATGATTCGAAGGTGTTCAAAAAATCCGTTGGCCTGAACGGTGTAGGTATCAAAGCCGTGAACGCACTCTCCTCCGAGTTCGTGATCCGCTCGTTCCGGGAGGGGCAGGAGCACGAGGTGCGTTTTGCCAAAGGCGAGCTGGTCGTCGATGAGGCGCTGAAGCCCACCGACGAGCCCAATGGCGTATGTGTCCGTTTTATCCCCGACGAGGAGGTGTTCGGGAAGTATCATTATGTCTCCGAATATGTGGAGACCATGCTGATGAACTACGTTTTTCTCAATGCGGGCCTTACCCTTGAGTTCAACGGTCAGAAATTTTTCTCGAAGAACGGTCTGCTGGACCTGCTGAACGAGAACCTGTCGCAGCCGGGTTTGTATGAGCCCATCCATCTGAAGAACGGGGATCTGGAGATCGCCCTTACCCATGGCACACATTATGGCGAAGAGTACTATTCGTTCGTTAACGGGCAGCATACCTCCCAGGGAGGTACCCATCTGGCAGCTTTCCGGGAGGCCCTGGTGAAGACGGTGCGCGATTTCTACAAAAAGGATTTCGACGCTTCCGACATACGGGCCTCTATCATCGCGGCCATCAGCATCAAGATCGAGGAGCCGGTATTCGAGTCGCAGACCAAGACCAAGCTGGGCAGTAAGAACATGGGTCCTGATGGCCCCAGCGTGCGGAACTATGTGATGGACTTCATGAAGAAGGAGTTCGACGATTACCTGCACAAGAACCCTGAGACGGCCGATATCCTCTTAAAAAAGATCCTCGAATCGGAAAAGGAGCGGAAAGCCATCTCCAGCATCAAAAAGATCGCCCGTGAGCGGGCCAAAAAAGCGAGCCTGCACAACAAAAAACTGCGTGACTGCCGCGTTCATTACAATTCGAAGGATGACCGGCGTCTGGAGACTACCCTGTTCATCACTGAGGGAGATTCGGCCAGCGGCTCCATCACCAAGAGCCGGGATGTGGAGACGCAGGCGGTCTTCAGTCTCAAAGGGAAGCCTCTCAACACTTACGGTCTGACCAAGAAGATCGTCTATGAGAACGAGGAATTCAACTTGCTCCAGTCGGCGCTCAACATCGAGGACGGCCTGGAGAACCTGCGGTACAACAATGTGGTGATCGCCACCGATGCCGACGTCGACGGCATGCACATACGTCTGCTGCTGCTGACGTTCTTCCTGCAGTTTTTCCCCGATCTGGTCAAGCAGGGACATTTGTATATCCTGCAGACCCCCCTCTTCCGGGTGCGTAACAAGAAAGAGACGCGCTATTGCTATTCGGAGGAGGAGAAGGAGAAAGCCATTAAAGCGCTGGGAAAGAACAGGAATGTGGAGATCACCCGGTTCAAGGGACTGGGAGAGATCTCCCCGGAGGAGTTCAGACATTTCATCGGGAAAGATATACGTCTCGACCCGGTCAGACTGCGTAAGGAAGATTCTGTGGAATCGTTCCTCAGCTTTTATATGGGGAAGAACACGCCCGACCGCCAGGAATTCATCATCAACAACCTTCGTGTCGAAGAGGACCTGGTGGAGGCGTGAGGGGGAATGT
>WFRO01000108.1 GCA_015486475.1 Bacteroidales bacterium | reverse complement strand
GTGATGAAGCGATGAGGAGAAATTGGAATAGTGGAATAGTGGAATAATGGATTAGATACTGCCTAATGTCATCCCGGCCCGTCGGGATAAATTTCGCGACCGAAGGGAGCTGATTTCGTGAGGGCGAAGCCCGAACTAATTTCGGCTGCATAGCAGCCTAATGACTATTGTATGACTATTGTATGACTATTGTATGACTATTGTATGACCACTGTATGACCACTGAATGACCACCGAATGACCTCTAAATCCCTAATCTCATGATGAAATATATTCTTTCCTTCGCATTCCTGGCATTTTTGACGACTTCCTGTCAAAAGCCCACAAAGACCATAGCCGAGGGTGATCCCGCCTCTCATGTTGATCCTTTCATCGGCACTGACTTTTTCGGACATCTCTACCCCGGTGCTACGGTGCCTTTCGGCATGGTGCAGCTGAGTCCGGATACCTATACGAAGGGCTGGACCTATGCGGCCGGTTACCAGTGGGCGGATCACTCGATCATGGGTTTCAGTCATACCCATTACAGTGGTGTGGGGATGGTGGCTGCCGGCGATATCCTGATGATGCCCACGGTCAACCAGCGTCTGCAGGTGCTGCCCGGCCCGCGGGAGGACCCGGATGCCGGTTACCGCTCCCGTTTCTCCCACGACCATGAGATGGCTTCGCCCGGCTATTATTCAGTGATGCTGGACGACTATGGGGTACGGGCCGAGTTGACCACCACCCGCCACTGCGGCATGCATCGTTATACCTTTCCGATCACGAAGGATGCCCACATCCTCATAGATCTGGGGCACAGCATTGGCCGTCTGCCGGAGGGCAAGTCGCACCTGGAGGTCGTCGATGACCATACCATCCGGGGGTACAAGATCTCGCAGGAGGCAACGGTATATTTTGTGGCGCAATTCAGCAAACCTTTCCGGGCCTATGGCACCTGGGATGCCGGCTATGTCACCCCCGAGTCGGGCGCGTCGGTCTTTCCCTGGAAATCGGCCGAGTCGGGTGCCCGGATAGGCGCTTTCGTGAATTACAGCACCAGAGAGGATGAGGCGGTGCTGGTGAAAGTGGGCATTTCCTATGTCGATCTGGAGGGAGCCCGACGCAACCTGGAGAAGGAGATACCCGGCTGGGACTTTGATGCCGTGCGCCGGGCGGCGCATGAGGCCTGGAACAGAGAGCTGAGGAAGATAGATGTGGCGCAGGCCTCCCAAAAACAGAAAACCATCTTTTATACAGCCCTGTATCATGCCATCCTGGCACAGCGGATCTTCCAGGATACCGATGGCAGGTATCCCGGAATGGACGGGAAGGTACACCGCCTGAAAAAAGGAGATTTCTATCCTTCTTTCTTCTGCTGGGACACCTATCGCTCCGAGCATCCCCTCATGACCCTGGTGGAGCCGGAGCATGTGAATGATATGATCCGCTCCATAGAGCTGAAGACACGGCATTACGGCTGGCTGCCGGCGCAGCATCACCGCAACAGGTTCGGGCAGGGCATGGCCGGGGATCATCTCGTGCCCATCATCATTGATGCTTATATGAAAGGATTCCGCGACTGGGATACGACGTTCCTCTTTGAGGCCATGTACCGCAAGGCCACGCAGCTGCCGCCGCCGCCCCTGCCGCCGGAGGACGGGCGCTCCGGCCTGGAAGATTACCTGAGACTGGGTTATGTGCCGGTGGACCGGCGTCCCGAGTCGGTCTCGAACACCCTGGAGCTCTCCTATGATGACTGGTGCATTGCACAGATGGCCCGGGAGCTGGGTAAAAAAGAGGTTTACACTGAGATGATGGAACACGCGAAGAATTACCGGGATCTTTTTGATACAGCCACACTTTTCATGCGACCCCGCCTGGCGGACGGTGCCTGGCTGCCTGCCTGTGACGGCCGTCCCGCCGGTATAGCCCGGAACGGTGACCATACCTATTACGACTGTTTCGACCCGTTGCTGGTGGGAAGGCGCCCCAACCGATATTTTACCGAGTCGAACGCCTGGCAGTACGTCTGGTCGGTGCAGCATGACGTGCCGGGCCTGATCGCTCTGTTCGGCGGCCCGGAACCTTTCCTGAAAAAGCTGGACACTTTCTTCACCATGAGCCCTGAGATCACGGGCCCCAAATATGTGGGGGTGGTAGGTACCATCGGACAATATGTGCAGGGCAACCAGCCGTCGCATCATGTGGTCTACCTGTACGACTTTGCCGGTGAGCCGTGGAAAACGCAGGAGATGGTGCGCAAAGTGCTGAGCTTGTACAGCACAGGGCCGGGAGGGATCTGCGGCAATGAGGATATGGGATCTCTCTCCTCGTGGTATGTTTTGAGTGCCATGGGCTTTTATCCGGTCACTCCGGGATCGGACCGTTATATGATCGGATCCCCTCTGCTGGGGAAGGTCGTCCTGAAGAAAAATCCACCTTATCAGAAAGAAGACCTGGTGATCCGGGCGGAGAATGTGTCGGCGGAAAATAAGTACATACGATCCGTTACCCTCAACGGGGAAAAGATCGACCGTTCCTGGGTCACACAGCAAGAGATCACTGCTGGCGGAGAACTGGTATTTAAGATGAGCTCCGTGCCGGACAGCACCTGGGGTACGGGCGGGGTTAAAAAATAATAGGAAATAAATAAGATTACAGAAGGATGGTTTCCTCCTTTTTTCTTTTTTTGTATGGGATATTGCTTACGGAGGATCCCCGGTACTGTCTGCCATGATCTCCGGAAAATGAACGAAACATAACCTAAAGAACTGTAACCTATGCTTGCCGGAATAGATTTCTTTATCGTCATCGCCTACTTCGGGGGGATGCTGCTGCTGGGTTTTTATTTCAAAAGATTTGTTGGCTCCTCGGAGGATTATTTTCTCGGGGGGCGCACCCTGCCTTTCTGGGCCATCGGCATGTCGGTGGTGGTGTCCGATATAGGAGCGCTGGATTTTGTGGGGGTGTCGGGACAGGCCTACCGTTACGGTATCTCTGTGGGTAATTTCGACTGGATCGGGTCGGTGCCGGCGATGTTGCTGGCCGCTTTCATCTTCATCCCTTATTTCTGGAGGGGAGGGCTGTATACCATCCCCGAGTATCTGGGCAAGCGGTACAACCGCTGGGTGCGTACGCTGGCCTCCCTGACCTGGATCCTTTTCTTTGCCGTCGATCTGGGCGTGATGTTCTGGGCCAGCGCTGTATTGCTCAATGTGTTGATGGGCTGGCCTGTCTGGACCTCTATCGTGGTGACGGCCCTGGTGGTGGGGCTCTATACTTATTTCGGAGGTATCACGGCCGTGGTGATGACCGATGTGGTACAGCTGATCATCATGTTCGTAGGTGGCTTCACCCTCGTGGCGCTGGGATTCCATTCCGTGGGCGGATGGGACGGTATGGTGGATAAGATCCTGAATATGGGTCCGGAGTACCGCAACCATTTCCATCTGATGCAACCCACAGACACCAATACGCCCTTCCCCTGGACAGGGATCCTTTTCGGCCTGACTTTCGTGATGGCCAATGCTTATATGATCGGCAATCAGACCATTGTGCAACGCTGTCTGACGGCCCGCAATGAGTGGCATGCCAAAGCCAGCATGATCTTCGGCGCCGGTCTCAAAATGCTGATCCCCGTACTGGTCCTTTTCCCCGGGCTGATGGCCATCATCCTCATCCCCGGTCTGCCCGACGGCGACAAAGCCCTCCCCTGGATGATCAAGCACATGCTGCCCCCAGGGTTGGTGGGCCTGATGTTCTCGGCTTTCTTTGCCGGCATGATGTCGAGCGTCGACTCCATGCTTAACTCAACGGCCACCCTCTTTACGAAAGATATCTATGAACCTTTCATCAATAAGAAAGCGAATGATAAGCATTACCTGAAGGTAGGCAAGATCACTACCCTGGTGCTTCTGCTGCTGGGTGTGCTCACCTCCCCGCTGTCGGCCCTTTTCCCGGGGATCTACGTGGCCATGCAAACGTTCCTCTCTTATTTCCAGGGACCTATGTTCTCCATTCTCCTGCTGGGTATTTTCTGGAAAAGAACCACCCAGTGGGGTGGCCTCTCTGGCCTCGTCGTGGGCATCTTTGTGGCCTTTATCCTGAATCTTTTCAAAGGAAGATTTTTTACCATCGAAGATCCTTTCCTTTACGTCTCCTGGTGGTCTTTTGTAGTGGGGTTCGTGGTGACCGTTATCGTGAGCATTTTTACCCGTCCTTATGAAGACAGAAACCTCGTAGGTCTGGTGTACGGGTTAACCGTAAAAAAAGAGATAAACAAATAAAATAATATAGGAGGATAACCATGCTGAACTTTAACTGGCTTTCGGGCGTGTCGCAGGAAGGTGCCAAGATGATCTTCCTCGGCCTGTTCATACTTATCGGTCTCCTGGTGCTGCT
>WFRO01000107.1 GCA_015486475.1 Bacteroidales bacterium | reverse complement strand
GTGCAGAACAATGATCTTCGGGGTAATGTTAATATCCTGAACCTCCAGACCATAATGTTGCCGGATATATTCTTTCGTCAGCCGCACCCGTTCAGGAGAAAAATCAATGGGCTTTTCCACGATCCGGATCCTGTCGCTGTGGCAGGAGGTCACTAGCACAACCAGTAATAATGATCTTAATAGCTTGTTCATGATCTTTTTTTGTAAAATTACTTTTTTTCTCCGATGATCCACAGTCCTGCGAAGGTAATGATCCCGTTCAGCAACAGGATCGTATAACCGAAATGGAATCCCGTATACCGGATAACAAGAAAGTTCACCAGCCAGGAGAGCAACGGCGACAGGATCACCACCAGCGGTACCCACCGGTCCCGCACCTTCCTTCGGGTCGCCAGCCCGAAGGTGTACAGTCCCAGCAGGGGACCGTAGGTATATCCGGCGATGGCAAAGACCATATTGATGACACTGTCGTTGTTCACGGCCCGGAACACCAGGATGATCGTGATCAGTAACAGGGAAAAGGCAATGTTCACGATATACCTCATCCGCTTCTTCTGCCGGTCCGTCTTGTTTTCCGTATGCAGGAAATCGGTGTAAAAGGAGGTGGTGAGGGCTGTCAGCGCCGAATCGGCAGAGGAGAAAGCCGCCGAAGCGATCCCCAGCAGGAAGATGATCCCGGCCCCCGTGGCAAAATGGTGCAGGGCCAGATCAGGGAATACCTTATCGGTATCCGGAAAATGGCCGGCAGCATCCCTGGGCAGGACGATGCCGGTACGTGCAATGAAAATGTACAACAGGGCTCCCAGCGAGAGGAAGATCAGGTTGGTGATCACCAGACTGATGCTGTAGAGAAAGATGTTTTTCTGCGCCTCTTTGAGGTTGCGGCAGGTGAGGCTTTTCTGCATCTCATTCTGGTCCAGCCCGTTCATGGCTACCGCCACCACAGCCCCGGTGATGAACTGCTTGTAAAAGTTCTTCCCGTAGTTCCAGTCCCAGTTAAAGATCCTGGAATAATCGCTGTGGACAATGCTTTTCACCATCCCGCCGAAGGAGAGGTCCAGGGCCCGGGTGATGAGGACGATGCTGACGATCACAGATGTGAGCATCATCAGCGTCTGGAAGGTGTCAGTCCACACGATGGTCTTGATACCGGCTTTGTTGGTATAGGCCCAGATCATCAGGATCGTGATGACCACGGTTACGACAAAAGGGATGTGATAATGGTCGAAGAACGCCAGCTGCAGAACGCCGGCCACCACAAAAAGACGCAGGGAAGCTCCCAGGGACTGCGAGAGGAGGAAGATCAGGGCTCCCGTCTTGTGGGAGACCACCCCGAAACGATCGCCCAGCCAGGAATAGATGGAGACCAGCTTCAGCCGGTAGTAGAGGGGCAGCAACACCGTGGCGATGATGAAATATCCGACCAGGTAACCCAGCACGAGCTGGAAATAGTAAAAATAGGTGTTCCCCACCTCCCCCGGCACAGAGATAAAAGTGATGCCCGACAGCGAAGCACCGATCATCCCGAAAGCCACCACATACCACGGCGATCGCCGGTTGCCGGTGAAATAGGTCTCATTGTCGGCATGCCTGCCCGTGAAATGGGAGATCAGCAGGAGGATACCAAAATAGGCCGCAATGACCCCGAAAACGATCTTCGGATCCATGAATTGTCCGTGATTTTGACGATGAAGAGCAAAAATAGAATTTTATGCGTTAATTTTATGTTTTTCATTCAAATGACCACTTTAAGAAATCAACATGGAACCAGACAACCTCATCCTGCGTGCCCCGGTAAATGATGATGAAAGAAAGGAGGCCGCGGCTCTCATGGCCGGGACTGACCCGTGGATCACGTTGGGGATCGGCAGGGAGCAGATCCTGACCACCCTGCAGGATCCTTTTTATGAAACCTGGTTCGCACTCACCGGGAAAGAGATCGCAGGTGTAGCGGTCATACAGATGAAAGGCGCCTGCACGGGATACCTGAAAAGCATCGCGGTGAAAGAGGCCTGGCAGCACAAACATGTCGGCAGCCGCCTCATGGACCTCGTAGAAGAGAAAATACTGGCGGTCCATACCAATGTGTTTCTGTGCGTTTCCTCCTTCAACACCTCCGCGCGCAGGTTTTACCAAAAAAGAGGCTATGAGGAAGTGGGGGTGCTGAAAGACTATCTTGTCAAAGGTTATGATGAGATCCTGATGCGGAAAAGCACAGGACCGGTACTGGCGAGTGATCCCGGGGAATAACCTCCCTTATCTTTTTCTTTTCCCGAAGATACGCCGCATGGCATCGCGGATCGATTCTTTCCGTTTCTCCCGTTTTTCCCGGCGCTGTTCCTGCTTGATCTGCCGCAGGGAGTCGTTGCGCTGACGGCGGCCGAAGAGGTCGCGGAAGAATCCTCTTTCCGGGTTCTCCGGGGAGTAATCGGGACAATCCATCTGCTCGCTGAGGGGATAGTAGAGAACGGGGAAGTCGCCGGCTGCATATTTTCTCACCTTCGGATCGCTGTTCAGCTTCCTTACGAACAGGGCAAAGACCGGCAGGGCCGTATGGGCGCCCTGTCCCAGGGTGAGGGTGCGGAAATGGATCTCCGGGCTCTCGGCCCCCACCCACATGCCGGCAACGAGGCGCGGCAGGATCCCCATGAACCAGCCGTCGGCATTGTTCTGGGTGGTGCCGGTCTTGCCGGCCAGCGCATTGGGCAGGCGGTAGACACTGTGCAGAGCCCGGGCCGTGCCGGAGTCGACCACCTCACGCAACATGTACAGCATCTCGAGGCTCACATCCGTCGTCAGCACCTGCTCCTCCTGCCCGGGATCAGGCTTGTATTCATAAAGGACCTCTCCTTTCTTATCCACGATCTTCGTAAGGATGACCGGATCGACCCGTTTGCCCCCGTTCACAAAAGGACAATAGGCGCGGGTCAGCTCATACAGCGAGAGAGAGACGGTCCCCAACGCCACCGAGGGCACCTCCGGGATCTCCGAAGTAATGCCCATGGCCCGGGCTTTCTCCACGACAGGCTGCACACCTGTCTGGCTCACCAACTCAGCCGTAACGGTATTGACAGAGTGCGCCAGGGCGCCCTTCAGGGAATAATACCCCTCGTACTCCCCTT
>WFRO01000106.1 GCA_015486475.1 Bacteroidales bacterium | reverse complement strand
CGTATAGAGATCGCCTCTGCGCGTGTCTCTTTCGGCGAAGAGGAGGCCGTGAAACGCATCACCGCGTGGGCTGCCTCCAAAGGATGTCCCGAAAAGATCGAGATCCTGGCCTTCATTGACGGGACAGCCTCTATCGACTGGATAGAACGTGCCGGAGGGCGTGTGGCCAACCTGCTCACCAAGGGATCGCTGCGGCATGTGCGTGAACAGTTGCGCAAAGAACCGGAACAGCATCTGGAAGACATACGCAGGGCCATCCGATATGCCCGCAGCAAAGGCATGACGGTGAACCTCTATCTGGAAGACTGGTCGAACGGCATGATCCACAGCCGCGATTATGTCTTTTTCCTTATGGACGGTCTGAAAGATGAAGAGATCAAACGTTTCATGCTACCTGACACGCTGGGCATCCTCAACCCGGACCAGACGGCCTCTTTCTGCCGCATCATGCTGGAGCGTTACCCGGACCTGCACTTTGATTTCCACGCCCACAACGACTATGACCAGGCGGCAGGCAATGTCTTCATGGCCGTGCGGGAGGGCATCCACGGCGTCCATACCACCGTTAACGGTCTGGGCGAGCGTGCCGGCAATGTGCCGCTGGCAAGTGTGGCCGTGATCCTCAATGATCATCTCAAGGCAGAGAACAACATCAACGAGTCCATGCTGATCCGGGCCGCCAAGATCGTAGAGACCTTCTCCGGCATCCGCATCCCCCCCAACAAGCCGGTGGTGGGCGAGAATGTCTTTACCCAGACCTGCGGCGTGCATGCCGACGGGGACTCGAAGAACCATCTGTATTACAACGACCTGCTGCCCGAACGTTTCGGACGCAACCGCCAGTATGCGCTGGGCAAGACCTCCGGAAAGGCCAATATCCTGAAGAACCTGGAGGAGCTGGGCATCGAGCTGGATCCCGAGTCGGCCCGCAAGGTGACCGAAAAGGTCATCGAACTGGGTGACAAGAAAGAGCAGATCACCAAGGAAGACCTGCCCTACATCCTGGCCGACGTGCTGAACAACTTCTCCAACGACAAGCCGGTGCGGGTGATCAACTATTCGCTGACCCTGTCGCGGGGGCTCAAACCCATTGCCAACATCTCCATAGAGATCCACGATAAGATATACTCCGAGAGCGCCACCGGCGACGGCCAGTACAACGCCTTCATGAACGCCCTGTGGAAGATCTACGACACGCTGGGCAAGGAACATCCCGTCCTGACCGACTACGTGGTGACGATCCCTCCCGGCGGTAAAACAGACGCCCTGGTCTCGACGACGATCACCTGGAAGATCGGCAATTATGAGTTCAAGACCCACGGCCTGGAGGTGGACCAGACCGAGTCGGCCATCAAGGCCACGGAGAAAATGCTCAACATCATAGAAAACGTTAATGTAACAGAAAAAGCAAAAGTTTAAAGATATGAACTACACCATAGCGACCCTTCCCGGTGACGGCATCGGGCCCGAGATCATGGAACAGGCCGTCGGCGTATTGCAGGCCGTCGCAGAGAAATACGGACACACTTTCGATTTCCGGTACGGTCATGCCGGCGCCATCGCCATTGACAAAACGGGCGATCCTTTTCCCGACGAGACCTTTCAGTTGTGCCGGGAGGCGGATGCCGTGCTGTTTGGCGCCATCGGCGATCCCAAATACGACAATGACCCGAAGGCAAAGGTGAGGCCCGAGCAGGGGCTGCTGGCCATGCGCAAGCAACTGGGGTTGTTCGCCAACATCCGGCCGGTGAGCACCTTCCCTGCCCTGATCGGTAAATCCCCGCTCAGGAAAGAGCTGGTAGAAGGTGTGGATTTCGTGGTCATCCGCGAGTTGACCGGCGGCAGCTATTTCGGCGAGCCGCGGGGAAGGTCCGAGGACGGTACCAAAGCCTTTGAGACCAACCTCTATTCCAAAGAAGAGATCGTCCGCATCCTGGAGGTGGCCTTCCGCTATGCCGGGGCCCGCAACAGGCGGCTCACCGTGGTGGACAAGGCCAACGTGCTGGTCACCTCACGTCTGTGGCGCGAAACGGCCCAGGAGATGTCGAAAGATCATCCGGAGATAGAGGTGGATTACCTTTTTGTGGACAATGCCGCCATGCAGATCATCCAGAACCCTGCACGTTTTGATGTGATGGTCACGGAGAACATGTTCGGTGACATCCTCACCGACGAGGCGAGTGTCATCACCGGCTCCATGGGCCTGCTACCCTCGGCGTCGGAGGGATTGCTCACCTCTCTTTTTGAGCCGGTACACGGCTCCTATCCCCAGGCGGCAGGCAGGAACATCGCCAACCCCCTGGCCATGATCCTCTCGGCAGCGATGATGCTGGAGTCGGGACTGGGGCTTCAGGAAGAAGGCGCGCTGGTGCGGGAGGCCGTGGACAGGTCGCTCGCCGAAGGTTACGTAACGGAGGACATCGATCCGGCCCATGCCAGGAGCACCTCGGAAGTGGGAAACCGGATCGCCTCGTACATCCGGAAGAAATAAGATCCTTTCCGGGCCTTACACAGCCAGGCAACATGTGGAGAGAGCAGAGAAAACCGGACTACCCCGCCGGAGGGACAGGATGTATCCGGCAGTGAGAGCAAGAAAAAGAAACATACCACTATGAAAGAAAATTCCTTATACCGGCCGGAGAACGAGCATGACGCCTGTGGTATCGGCTTTGTGGCTCACATCCACGGCCACCGGTCGCATGACATTGTCGAACGGGGACTGCAGATCCTGATCAATCTGACCCACCGTGGCGCCGAGAGCGCCGACAACAAAACGGGTGACGGCGCCGGCATCCTCACCCAGATACCGCACGACATGTACCTCGACGAGGGGATCCCTCTCCCCTCCCCTTCCGCTTACGGCACGGGCCTGCTTTTCCTGCCACGCGACGGGAAAGAGGCGGAAGCATGCAAAAAGATCCTGGACGAGACCATCCTCAGTGAAGGCCTTGAGCTGATCACCTACCGCAAGGTGCCGGTCAACAATGCCGGTCTGGGGGACATTGCTCTCACCTCGGAGCCACACATTGAGCAGGTCTTTATCCGGGGCAATTACGAGGAGGATGAGCTGGAACGGCGTCTCTACCTGGTGCGCAAGCAAACGGAGGATAAGATACGTGCTTTGGAGCTGAAGGAAAAAGATGTTTTTTATGTCAACAGCCTCTCCACCCGCACCATCATTTACAAAGGGCTGTTCACACCCGACCAGCTGGTTTCGTACTATCCCGACCTGCGACAGCCCTCGTACCGCAGTGCCATCGCGCTGGTCCACTCCCGTTTCAGCACGAACACTTTCCCCTCGTGGGATCTGGCCCAGCCTTTCCGGTACATCGCCCACAACGGCGAGATCAACACCATCCGCGGCAACCGTCTGTGGATGCATGCCCGTGAGGCCCTGATGCGGTCGGAGCTCTTTCGCGACGATCTGCCCAAGCTCTTCCCCGTCATCGAGCCGGGCAAGAGCGACTCCGCCTCGCTGGATAATGCGCTGGAGTTCCTGGTACAGACAGGCCGCACCATACCCCATGCCCTGAGCATGCTGATCCCTGAGTCGTGGAACGACAAGAACCCCATCCCCAACAGTCTGAAAGCTTTCTATGAGTACCACTCCACTTTCATGGAACCGTGGGACGGCCCGGCGGCCATTCTCTTTTCCGACGGCCGGTATGTGGGAGGTACCCTCGACCGCAACGGCCTGCGACCGTCCCGTTATCTGATCACGCGCGACGACCTGATCATCATGGGCTCGGAGACAGGTGTGCAGCAGTTCGCTCCCGAAGAGATCCGCGAAAAAAGACGTCTCAAACCGGGCAAGCTGCTGCTCGTCGACACCAAACTGGGCATCATCATCCCCAACGACGAGGTAAAATCGGAGCTGGCGCGACGTCATCCCTATGCCAACTGGCTGAAAGAAAACCGTCTGGAGATGGAGCAGATCGAGGTAAAGGAACGCAAGCCCTCCACCCTGGGCGATGCCCTGCCTGTCTATCTTAAATCGTTCGGTTACAGCAAAGAAGATATCGAGGTGCTCATAAAGCCCATGGCCGAGCAGGGCAAGGAACCCATCAACTCGATGGGCAACGACACTCCCATGGCGGTTTTCTCCGGCAAGCCCCAGCGTCTCTTCAGCTATTTCCGCCAGCTCTTTGCCCAGGTGACCAACCCCCCCATCGACCCCATCCGTGAGGGGCTGGTGATGGCCCTGACCAACTACATCGGCTCGCTGCAGAAGAACATCCTGGAGGAGAGCCCCGAGCATTGTCATCTGATCAAATTCAAGTCTCCCATCATCACCAACACTGACCTGGGGAAGATCAAGGACCTGCGCCATCAGATGTTCACCCACACCACGCTGAAGATGGTCTTCCCTGTCAACACCGGCGGAAAAGGACTGAAAAAAGCCCTTGACAAGCTTTGCAGGCAGTCGGAGGAAGCTGTGGACAACAATACCAATTTCCTGATCCTCTCCGACCGGGATATCTCGGAAGAGATGGCTCCCATACCGGTGTTACTGGCGGTCTCTGCCGTGCACCATCATCTGATCCGCACCCGCAAGAGAATGCAGGTAGGGCTCATCATCGAAACGGGAGAAGCCCGGGAGGTGACCCACTACGCCCAGCTCCTGGCTTATGGCGCCAGCATCATTAACCCTTACGTGGCCTTTGCCGTCCTGGACCATCTGGTGAAAGAAGGAGAGATAGATATGCCTTATGACAAGGCCCGCAGAAACTACATCAGGGCCATTGACAAAGGCATCCTCAAGATCATGTCGAAGATGGGCATCTCTACGCTGCGCAGCTATTTCGGCGCCCAGATCTTTGAAGCCATCGGTCTGAGCGAGGAGCTGATCGATGAATATTTCAGTGGCACACCCTCGCAGATCGGCGGCATCGGCCTCAACGAACTGGCCCGCGATATCCTGCAGAACCACCTGCATACCTTCTTCCCGGCCAACAACCCTTCGCTGCTCCCCCACAAGGGCATCTACAGCTACCGCTGGGAGGGGGAGACGCATGCCTGGAACCCCGAGAGCATCGCCCTGCTCCAGTGGGCTGTGCGCACCGGCAATTATGAACGTTTTAAGGAGTTCACCCGCACCACCGACGATTACACCCTGCGGCCTGTCTTCATCCGGGGGCTGTTGAAGATCAAAAAGGGCAGGAGCATACCCCTGGAAGAGGTGGAGCCTGAGGAGGCGATCATGAAGCGTTTTGTCACCGGGGCGATGTCGTACGGCTCCATCAGCCGTGAAGCGCACGAGGCGCTGGCCATCGCCATGAACCGTATTGGCGGGCGCAGCAACACCGGTGAGGGGGGCGAGCATCCGGACCGTTTTGTGGTGAAAGATCCCCGGCAGAACCGTCGCAGCGCCATCAAGCAGGTGGCCTCGGGACGTTTCGGCGTCACCACCGACTACCTCATCAATGCCGATGAGATACAGATCAAGATCGCCCAGGGGGCCAAGCCCGGTGAGGGAGGCCAGCTGCCCGGATACAAGGTAAACAGGATCATCGCCCGCGTGCGCCATTCCGTGCCGGGCATCACCCTCATCTCCCCGCCCCCGCACCATGATATTTACTCCATCGAGGACCTGGCCCAGCTCATCTATGACCTGAAGAGCACCAATCCCAAAGCATACATCAGTGTCAAGCTGGTGTCGGAACACGGTGTGGGCACCGTCGCTGCCGGCGTCTCCAAGGCCCATGCCGATCTGATCGTCATCAGCGGCACCGAAGGAGGGACGGGTGCCAGTCCGGTGAGCAGCATCAAACATGCCGGCGCTCCCATGGAGATAGGGCTGGCCGAGACCCATCAGACGCTGGTGAAGAACAATCTGCGTACACGGGTACGTCTTCAGGCTGACGGCCAGCTCAAAACGGGCCGTGATGTGGTCATTGCTGCCCTGCTGGGTGCCGAGGAGTTCGGCTTTGCCACCGCCCCCCTCATCACGCTGGGATGTGTGATGATGCGGAAATGTCACATGAACACCTGTCCTGCCGGCATCGCCACACAAGATGAAAAGCTGCGGAAGCGTTTCCGCGGCGCACCGGAACATGTGGAGAACTATTTCCGTTTTCTGGCCCGTGAGATACGGGAGTATATGGCTGAGCTGGGCTTCCCCACCTTTGACGAGATGGTAGGTCGCAGCGACATGCTGGAACAACGGACAGACATTGCTCACGAGAAAGCCCGCACCATCGACCTGTCGCGTCTGCTGTGGTTCCCGGAGAACAACGGACATCTGCCATTGCATTACCGACCGGGACTAAATCATATTATGGAGAACATGCTGGACAAAGAGCTGATCCGCCTGTCGGCCCGTGCGCTGCAGCGCCGCGAGCGGGTATGGATCACCCGGGATATCCACAACACCGACCGGGCTACCGGTTCCATGCTCTCGGGGGAGGTGGTACGCCTCCACGGCCGGGAAGGGCTGCCCGCCGACACCATCGAGTGCACGTTCTACGGATCGGCCGGTCAGAGTTTCGGCGCTTTTCTCGTCCCCGGCATCACCTTCCGTCTGGAAGGCGATTCCAACGACTACCTGGGCAAAGGGCTCTCGGGAGGAACGATCATCATCACTCCCCCGAAAGGGATCCGGTATAAGCCCGAAGAGAACATCATCATCGGCAATACGGTACTCTATGGCGCCACCAGCGGGCATCTTTTTGTCAACGGCATCGCCGGCGAGCGTTTCGCTGTGCGTAACTCAGGCGTCCATGCCGTGGTGGAGGGTGTAGGTGATCACGGCTGCGAATACATGACCGGAGGACGGGTGGTCGTTCTGGGCAAAACAGGCCGCAACTTCGCGGCAGGGATGAGCGGCGGCATCGCCTATGTGCTCGATCTGGACGGCGACTTCCCCTACTACTGCAACCAGGAGCTGGTCGAGCTGACACGCCTGCAGGACTATGACGAGGTGGCCGAGCTGCAGGAGCTTATCGCCACCCACTGGCATCTCACCGGCAGCAAGCAGGCCGAAAAAGTGCTGGCCAACTGGGACGGTTACTTCCCGCGCTTTATGAAGGTGACACCGCTGGAATACAAGAAAGTGCTCAACGAGCAGAAGCTGCGTGAGATAGAGTCGAAGCTGCGGAGAGCCGAATACGACCCCGATTATACCGAATAGATCATACAATAGAATTTTAAGACCATGGGCAACCCGAAAGGTTTTATAGAGATCCCCAGAAAAGAGGCCGGTTACCGGCCGGTGAACGAACGCATTGCTGATTTCTCGGAGGTGGAGCAGATCCTCGACCTCAGCGACCGGCTGTTGCAGGCATCGCGCTGCATGGACTGTGGTGTTCCCTTCTGTCACTGGGCCTGTCCCACGCACAGCCGCATGCCGGAGTGGCAGGATGCTTTCTACCGCGAGCAGTGGGAGAAAGCCATCACCATGCTGCAGCTCACCAACGACCTGCCCGAGATCACGGGCCGTATATGCCCGGCGCTGTGTGAGAGATCCTGTGTGCTGGCCATCCATGACGAGGCTGTCACCATCCGCGAGAACGAGGTAGCCCTGGCCGAGCAGGCTTTTGAGATGGGGCTCATCACCCCACACCCACCCCGCCAACGCAACGGTAAAAAGGTAGCCGTCATAGGCTCGGGGCCGGCAGGCCTCACCGTGGCCAGCCGTCTGAACCGCGCCGGCTACGAGGTGACAGTCTTTGAGAAAGACAGAAAAGCAGGTGGGCTGCTGCGGTACGGCATCCCTGATTTCAAGCTCACCAAGGCGGTCATCGACCGGCGCCTGAGTATCTATGAGCAGGAAGGCGTCCATTTCCGCAGCGGCGTATATGCCGGCAAAGATATCTCCGCCAAAGAGCTGACACAACAGTTCGATGCCATCTGTCTGGCCGTGGGAGCGCGGAAGCCGCGGGACCTGGAGGTGCCGGGACGCGACCTGGAAGGCATCTGGTTCGCCATGGACTATCTGACGCAGCAGAACCTGATCAACGACGGGGCCAATATCTCCGGCCGCAGGCGTATCTCCGCCAAGGGGAAAAGGGTGGTGGTCATCGGCGGTGGCGATACGGGCTCTGATTGTGTGGGCACGGCTCTGCGGCAGCGGGCCCGCTCGGTGACACAGGTGGAGATCCTGCCCCAACCGCCCCGGGAACGTACCGAAGACAACCCCTGGCCCTTCTGGCCGCAGACCCTGCGCACCTCCTCCTCCCACCAGGAGGGATGCGAGAGACTCTGGAGCCTGCGCACCACAAGGATCCTCGGAAAAGAAGGACGGGTCACCGCCCTGGAACTGGAAAAGCTGGAGTGGAAAAAAGAGAACGGGAAAATGATCCCTGTGGGAACGGGAGAAAAAACAAAACTGGAAGCAGACATGATCATCCTGGCCATGGGCTTTGTCCACCCCGTGCAGGACAAGCTGCTGAAAGACCTGAAAACGGAATATGACGATCGCGGCAACATCCTCCCGGAGCAACATGAACGGGAAATCCCGGTCTTTGCTGCCGGCGACGCCACCCTGGGCCCCTCGCTGGTGGTCAGGGCCATCGCCTCGGGACAGGAGACGGCACAAAAAATTCATGATCATTTTATGAAAGAAAAAAAGGGATAACCTTTCCGTAACCTCAAAGGATCCCTATCTTTGCCGCTCTTTCAATGCCGGAAGCAGCTATTGTACAGGCAAAAGGAATTTTTATGGAAAATTTTAATCTTTCCGGATTTTTAACGGGACTGTTCTCATTTTTAGTCACGGGGCTGTTTCATCCTGTGGTCATCAAACTGGAATATCATTTCAGTTATAAGGTCCGCTGGGTACTTTTTATACCCGGTTTTTTACTTATTATCCTCTCCCTGTTCCTCCAAAAAGATATGCTCTCTGTATTTTCCGGAGTATCCGGATTTGCCATGATCTGGAGCAGTCACGAAATGAAAGAACAACACAAGCGGGTGATACTGAGGGGCCTGCCGCGAAAACAAAGATAAGATCTGTCAGATGAAAACGGAGATCTTCGGTATAAGTATAAACTTTTCAGGTCTGCTCATTGGGGCTTTCAGCTATCTTATGATCATTATAGGAAGGTATTCCTGCATAGCAGGTGAATATCATTTTTCCAAAAGACTGTGGCGTATCTTTCTCATCACAGGAGGTCTGTCCCTGATTTTTTCTTTGTTCGCTGTAAATTATTACATTTCTTCTATGCTTTCTATCTTTGGTTTTACTTACCTTTGGGGCATTGCTGAGATCATCAAACAGGAGGAAAGAGTAAAAAAGGGGTGGTTCCCTGAAAACCCTAAAAAAAAGGACTTTAAGAAATGATGTTTTTTTCCGGCATATTTTCTTCGAATGTATCTTTCATGATCCTGGTGCTCGGGTTTTTGTATTACAGCCTCCAGGTGGTTTCATTCGGAGCCAACAAGATCCACGGGCTTATTGCAGCAAAAGAGGAGAAAACTTCAAAAACGATCCTGGTAAAAAAGACAGAAGACCCCCTTCCTGCCTTCCGGCACCATACAGCTTATTACAGTAAGATCTCAAAGTCCGGGCAGCTGAAACATATCACAACGCGTTCCCTCCGGACACCAGAGAATTCTTTATTCCCTAATTATCCGCTAAAACCGGGTTCCCTGAAGTGCCTTTCCAAAGGAACTTCAGAAATTATCCGACGGGGTCCTCCTTTCGGACAAGCCTGACATCCGCTTCCTTTTTTATTTTTTAATCATCTGTTCAGTTTATTACGGACAAAACAGATGCATGGTTTTGTTTCCTGTTGAACCTCAACAAGGAACATATTCTCATTTGTAGTGGTGTCATCCCGTTATTTCCATTGTATCATCTTAATAATCCGGAAAAATGAAAATTAGAACAAATATCCTTATCCTCATCTTATTATGTTTTTCTTTTCAAAACACCACAGCGCAAAAAAGGCTCACTGCCATTGACACCACCTCTTCCATAAAACTGAAAGAGGTAACCATCCAGGCCGAAAAAACTGACCAAAGACTACAAAAAGCTCCCGTCTCCGCATCGGTTGTCTCTGCCATGACCATAAAAGATGCCGGGATCGAGTCCCTCACCGGAGTCTCCATGATCGTTCCGAATCTTTACATGCCGGATTACGGCACAAGATTAACCTCCCCGGTATATATCAGGGGAATTGGTTCGAGGATCAACAGTCCCTCCGTCGGCTTGTATGTCGATAATATTCCTTATATGGATAAAGGCTCGTTCAATTTTAATTTTGTAGGGATCCAAAAGATCGAAGTTTTGCGGGGCCCCCAGGGCACCCTGTATGGAAGGAACACACTGGGAGGCCTGATCAAAGTCTATACGCAAGATCCGGAACCCGTAACCGCTGCAGGTGCTTACCTGGAATACGGAAATGCTAAATATCTGAACAGTCATCTGTATTTCTCTACGCCCCTTTCCAAAACTTTATCTCTGCGTGGCGACGGGGGGCTGTTGCACCAGGGAGGCTTTTTCACCAACCAGTATGACGGGACCAAAGTGGATCACACGGAAACTTATACCGGCCGGTTGAAACTCAAATATCATCCTTCCGGCAGGTTAATGGTCCTTTATTCAGCGGATTTTGAAAAAAATAACCAGGGAGGCTATCCTTTTGCATTGTACAACGATTCCTCAAAGACTGCCGGAGATGTGAACTACAACCAGGCCAGCAGTTACAACAGAGATCTGTTCTCCAGCGGATTGTACATAAAATATTCAGCCCGGAAATTCAAAATAAACTTTTCAGCCAGTTACCAACTGCTGGATGATCTTCAAAAAGTTGACCAGGATTTTACCCCCCGCTCCCTCTTTTTTGTTACCCAGGACCGTCAAAACCATAACATAGCTCAGGAATTCACTTTGCATTCCCTGAATAGCAGCCGTATTACCTGGCTGGTGGGTATCTTTTCTTTTCAGCAACTCTCCCACAGGAATGTAGGAGTGGATTTCGGTTCCGATGCTGCCATGTTTCACATAGATCACAAAAAAAAGACTTATGACAGTCCTGTCTACGGAACAGCGCTGTATGCCCAGGCTTCCCTGCCTCTGGGGAAATTCACAGTAACCGGCGGTATAAGGTTAGATCATGAAAATGACCGGCTGACATACCATTATGATCTCATTCTTCTCACCGGCGATACGATAAACAGCAGCTTTGATCACAGGCTGGATTTTGACCAATGGTTGCCCCGAATATCCTTCACCTACCTTCCGGCATCCAATATTACTTTATATGCCACCGTAGCCAAGGGATATAAATCGGGGGGATTCAACACCACCTTTGAACGCGAAGAAGACGAAACCTATCTGCCCGAAACCACAGTCAACTATGAGGCAGGTTTCAAATCATCCTTTTTCAAACACCGGTTGACAGCAAATGTCAGCTTGTTTTATATTGACTGGCGGCATCAGCAGGTGTATCAGCCTGTACCCAGCGGCCATGGTGCCATGCTGAAAAATGCAGGACATTCACAAAGCAAAGGCATGGAGATCGAACTGCAGGCTCTTCCTCTGAAAAGACTGATAATGTATATGAATACCGGCTTCACAAAAGCCAGATTTCTCAAATACGAAAAAGATTCACTGCACATATACGATGGCAAGTACATCCCTTATGTTCCGGATTATACGATATCCCTCGGATGTACATACACCTGGATATTCCCGCATGCTTCATTGGAAGAATTATCTATGAACGCAGAATACATGCGGACAGGAAGAATATTCTGGAATGAATCCAATAGTGCCTCTCAGAAAGGATATGGACTGCTGAACATGCGTATCGGCATTTCCTCTCATCATTTCCAGTGGGGCCTGTGGGCCAGGAATCTTTTAAATGAATCGTATGCAACGTTTTATTTTGAATCGCTGGGAAATGCTTATGTACAAAAAGGCAATCCGTTACAGGCCGGAGTATTCCTCTCCTACAATCTATGATCGTTATGGGGAAAAACAGAGAACATAAATATCTCACACTTCTCTCGCTCTATCTGGCACAATCTGTTCCAATGAGTTTTTTTTCTACAGTGTTGCCGGTGATCATGCGCTCAGAGCATTTTTCTCTCTCATCCATCGGATATATCCAATTGATCAAGCTACCCTGGATCCTGAAATTCTTATGGGCTCCTCTGGTCGACAAATCCGGCAAGACCTTCAGGGGTTACAAACGCTGGATCATCTCATGTGAGATCTTTTATGCAATGGTTATTTTCAGCATCGGTTTTCTGGATTTCAAGGTTGATTTCCACTGGGTTATTGTCATGATGGTTATAGCTTTCACTGCTTCGGCGACACAGGATATTGCTACCGACGCGCTGGCCATACTCATCCTGAACAAGCAGGAAAGGAGTTTAGGCAACAGCATGCAGTCGGCCGGCAGTTTCCTGGGCACCGTCGCCGGCAGTGGTTTACTGTTGATCATTTTTTATCATTTCGGTTCGTTCTATCTGTTGTTGGGCCTGAGTCTGTTTGTGCTGATAGCGCTGGTCCCTCTTGTTGTCAGCTCTCCCGGCCCGGACACATCCCTTCCACAGAAGCACCGTCCGGCCGCCATAAAAGACCTGACCGGTTTTTTCCAACGGAAAGGAACAGGCAAAAGGATCCTGCTCCTCACCACCTATTATGCCGGGATCATCGGGACCCTCACCATGATGAAACCCTGGCTTGTCGACCTGGGTTACAATATGCAACAGATCGGATGGATGTCCGGCGTCTGGGGAGCCTCATCAGGTGCTGTCATGGCTTTGGTCGCCGGGTTTGTAATACGCAAAACCGGCAGAAAGAAAAGTCTTCTTCTCTTTGCTTCGCTGGGATGGGTCGTTGCCCTGTATTTTTACCGGATATCTCTTCACACGCCGTCCCTTACAGAGATCTATGCAGGGATCATCATGATCTGGTCGGTATATGCCATGAGTTCGGTAGCTGTTTTTACCATCGCCATGGACATCGTGCGCCCGGGATTGAAAGGAACCGACTTTACCCTGCAGATCGTACTGACCCACCTCAGCAGTATGATCATCGCTGTTTTCAGCGGGAAATTTACCCAGGCCTTCTCCTACCGGGGTCTTTTTCTGGCAGAGGCCGTTATCGCCCTGCTGATAATTGTCTCTTTACCATACCTTTACCAGGAAGACAGTTTAACAACATCCTGAAAAAACTCAAAAAATGAAAATATCTGAATCTTTATTAAAAAAATACAATGTTCCGGTACCAAGGTACACCAGTTATCCTCCTGCCAACTTCTTCAGGGATACCGATGATGACACACGTGCCAGAGAGATGATCCGGCGATCGGATCGCCAGGACCCGCGGGCAATATCCCTTTATCTGCATATCCCCTTTTGCCCGAAGCTATGTTCCTACTGTGGATGTAACACCCGTATCACCCACGACCGGGTTTTGATACGGGAATATGTAGATTCCCTGAAAAAAGAGATCCTCCTGGTAGCTGAAATGCTGGACAGTACCAGACAGGTCACCCAGGTACACTGGGGAGGAGGTACTCCCAATTATCTCCC
Organism: Bacteroidales bacterium; assembly: GCA_015486475.1. Classification (GTDB taxonomy): domain Bacteria; phylum Bacteroidota; class Bacteroidia; order Bacteroidales; family VadinHA17; genus DRPN01. The sequence goes on along the minus strand of WFRO01000106.1, from coordinate 6,851 downwards.
CATTAGCCAAATAGAGGAGATCATGTCTTTGCTGCAAAAAAAATTCTCTTTCGCCCCTGGCCCTGAGATCGCCATGGAATGCCATCCTGCCCAACTGACAAAGGAATATGCCTCTCAGCTTGTCCGCATGGGATTCAACCGTATCAGTCTGGGTATCCAGGATTTTAACACAAAAGTCCTCAATACCGTGAGACGGGACCCGCCTAAAATACCCCTTGAAGAAATGATCGCCCATATCAAAAGTTCAGGTACCGTAGCAATAAATCTGGATTTCATTTATGGCCTGCCCTTTCAAAATGTTTCATCGTTCCTGACAACGATCAGACAGGCGATCAACATCAGCCCCGACAGAATGGTCACATTTTCTTACGCTCACGTGCCCTGGATCCGTAAAGCCCAAAAAGTGCTGGAACAATACCCCATGCCGGGTTTCCTGGAAAAAGCCCGGATGTTCATTGAGTCAAACAGGCTCCTGCGGGAGAACGGTTATGTTTACATTGGCCTGGACCATTATGCCCGACCGGACGACGAGCTAAGCATAGCCCTGCAGCAAAAAAAACTCCATCGCAACTTTCAGGGATATTGTACCCGTAAAGCCACCGGTCAGGTATATGCTTTCGGCACCAGTGCCATCAGTCAGCTGGCAGACGGGTATTTTCAGAACACCAAAAGTCTGAAAGATTATTTTGCTTCCCTGTCAAAAGACCGTCTGCCTGTCAGAAAGGAGTATTCGCTGAACGATCAGGAACGATGGACAGGCCGGATCATAGACGAAATAATGTGCAACCTCAGCCTCGACTGGCCACAACTTGCTGAGAGATGGGGGAAAAGTCCCGAAGAATTAAAAAGGATCATCCATTTTGAAGAAGACAGAATAAAATCCTTAGAGGATGATCATCTGGTAGAGTACGCGAATAACCAGATCCATGTAACGGAAAACGGCAGGTTCTTCTTACGTAACATAGCCGCTGCCTTTGATCCGAATCTGACAGTAGGAAGAAAGAGATTCTCTCAGGCGATCTGAAAATAATAATACACCGAACATGATAAAACACGCTCAACCATGAAAAAACAGAAACAACATATTGCCATCCTGGGGGCCGGTATAACCGGACTGGTACTGGCCTGGCATTTGAAACAAAAAGGCATACCTTTTACGGTCTTTGAAAGCCAGGATCGTACCGGTGGCGTGATACGGACCTACAGGGAAAAAGGGTTTGTTTTTGAAACAGGACCGAACAGCGGGGTGATCTCAAATCCCGAAACAGCTTCCCTGCTGGAGTCCCTGCGGCATCATATCGTTCCGGAGATCGCCGGGGATGCTTCGAAAGCCCGTTGGATCCTGAAGGACGGAAAATGGCATCCCTTGCCCTCAGGCCCTTTCTCTGCCGTGGCCACTCCGCTGTTCTCCCTGAAAGATAAGCTGAAGATCCTTGGTGAACCTTTTTACAAGGCCGGAAAAGATCCCGACGAAAGCGTAGCAGATCTGGTAAAAAGAAGGCTTGGACAAACATTCCTCGATTACGCGGTAGATCCTTTCATTTCAGGAATATATGCCGGAGATCCGGGATATCTTGTCACACGCCACGCCCTGCCGAAACTATACAACCTGGAACAAAACTACGGAAGTTTCATAAAAGGGAGCATCCATCTGAAAAAAGAACGCAAAAAAGATAAACAATGGGAAAAAGTAACCAAACATATATTTTCTTTTCACGGGGGTTTACAGTCACTGACAGATCTTTTGACCGCCCTGGCCGGTAAGGATCACTTCATCCTGAAAATAAAAAACCCGGAAGTACATAAATTGGCAGAAAGATCATTCATGATCCGTACCTCCGGCCGTGAATATCATTGCACAGACGTCGTCAGCACCATTCCGGCTCCTTCCATAAAAAGGACATTCCCTTTTTTATCTTCCGGGGATACGGATCCTATTGCAAAACTGAGGTATGCTCCTGTAACGCAGGTAAGCATAGGCTTCCGGAAATGGGAAGGCATTCCTTTGCAGGCTTTTGGCGGGCTGATCCCTGTGAAAGAGAACAGAGATGCACTAGGGGTCCTCTTCATCTCCTCTATTTTTCATGACCGTGCACCGGAGAACGGGGCTGTTTTATCTTTTTTTATGGGAGGTATCCGCAGGCCGGAACTGGCCGGACTAAACAACAGCGATACGGAAAAGATCGTGGAACGCGAAATGAAAGAACTGCTGGGATTAAAAAGATTTGTGCCTGATCTGCTCAGGATTACACGCCACCTTATGGCCATTGCCCAATATGGTCCGGATACGGATGATCGTCTGGAAGCTATAAAAAACATAGAAAACAGGAATAAAGGCCTGGTTCTGGCAGGTAGTATCCGGGACGGTATAGGTCTGGCAGACCGGATCAAACAAGCCTCCCTGTTGGCAGAAAAATACCATCCCATATCGTGATCTTCCGGAATTTTCAGGAACGATCTGTAAAAAGTTCATGATCTGTCATTAATTCATCAAACTGCTTATCAGGAATATCATCCTAATAAGCAATCTATTTCACTTTTTTCGTGATTATTGAAAAATTACCCGTATCTTTATGTCGTTAACTGATTTTCTAATTTTATTTAAACGTATCATGAACATTTATGTTGGTAATCTCCATTACGATGTCACCGGAGATGAATTAAAAGAAATCTTTGAAGAATATGGTGAAGTGGACTCTGCAAAAGTGATCACGGACAAGTATTCGGGAAGAAGCAAAGGATTTGGTTTCGTTGAAATGAAAAATGACAACGAAGCACTTAAAAGCATTGACGAGCTGAATGGGGCCGACATCAAAGGCCGCAACATCAAAGTAAGTCAGGCCAGACCGCGCGAATATTAAGATTCAGGATAATCTTCAAAGGAAAACGGCACCGCAGGGTGCCGTTTTTTTTTTGCCCCCATCAGATCTCTTCGCCAGCGCCGAAGTATGCATCGGGAAAGTTGACCAGGTAAAGTTTTTCGGAGGCGCGGGTGAACGCGGTGTAGAGCCATCGCAGATACTCGACGTTCATCCGTTCTTTGGGCAGGAACCCCTGGTCCAGAAATACCGTGCGCCACTGCCCTCCCTGTGCTTTGTGACAGGTGATGGCGTAGGCGAACTTGATCTGTAAAGCGTTGAAATAGGGATCCCCTCTCACCTGATCATAAGCTTTTTTCCGTGATATGCTCCCTTTGACGGGATGGTCCTCCAGGATCTTATAAAAAAGCTCCTTGTTCTGCTCGGCGGTGAGCGAGGGGGTGTCCAGTTGCAGGGTGTCGAGCAGCACTTTGGCCTCCATCGCCGGCATGTCCTCCCTGGCCGGCATGGTAAAGGTGACATCGGCAAAACGGTGACCGTACCGTTCTTCCCTGTTCCCGATCTTTTCTATGCGCAGGATATCGCCATTGGCCAGAAAATCGGCTTCCTCTCCCGTTGAGAGCCAGTAATAGTTGTTTTTCACCACCATCACCAGATCCTCGCGGGAGATATCTTCTTCGCGATGCAGGATCTGATAGCGGATGCCCTCGTTGTATTTATTGGCCATTTTGTTCGACCGCACAATGATCGTAACATCCTCCCGGTCGTATCCCTGAAAATGATCTTCCAGGAGCTCGAAAAGCTCCCTTCCGGAGGTCCTTTCCAGATCCCTGAAATAATCTGTCCGGAAGAGAGGGAGCTGTACTTTTTCTTTTGCGATCAGCTTTCTCAGTCGTGTGGCATTGATGAGGATGCCCGAGTTCTCTGCCTGGCGTATCACCTCATCCAGAAAGACCTCGGTCACGGGATAACCGTATTTCTTCAGTTTTTCCGTATCGAGGGCCTCGGAGATCGCTGTGCCTACGGGTGGCAGCTGGGCGGTATCGCCGATGAGCACCAGCTTGCAGTTCTTCCCCTGAAAGACATAATCGACCAGATCATCCAGCAGACGTCCTGTGCCAAAGAGGGAACTGTCGCCCGACTGATTGGCGATCATGGAAGCTTCATCCACGAAAAAGAAGGTATCGGACATCTTATTGAACCCCAGGACGAACTTCCCGAAACCATCTTTGGAAGAGCGCTGGCGATAGATCTTTTTATGGATCGTAAAGGCCTCGCATCCGGTATAGCCCGCCAACACCTTGGCCGCCCGGCCGGTGGGTGCCAGCAAAAGGGAACGGATACCGTGCTCCTCCAGGATACGCACAAGCGCCCGAACAGCCGTTGTCTTGCCGGTACCTGCATAGCCCTTGACGACCAGGATCTCCGGCTGATCACGGCGGTCCATGAATTCCAGAAAACGATCGAACAACTCCCGCTGACCTCCCGTAGGATCGTTCTCCAGGTATTCCAGATACTTACTTTTCAGATAATCCTTCAGCATTTTTTTCCAAATAATAAAAAGATTCTGTTCGTGAATCCATTTTTTATTATAAATTTGCCAGCAAACTTACACAAAACTTAACATAACTATTTAAGATGAGAACAGTTATCAAAGTTATTCTGCTTCTGGTGATCATTGTTTTGGGGTATTACCTTTACCAAAGTATCATGGAACCGATCCGGTTTAACCGGGAAAAAGACAAACGGGAAAACGCAGCGATCGAAAGATTGAAAGATATCCGTAAGGCCGAAGTGGCATACAAGGCCAAATACGGACGATATACCGGCAGTTTTGATACCCTGATCCATTTTGTGAAATATGATTCTTTCCCCCTGGTACGTGCTATCGGGAGTATTCCTGACAGCCTGTGGGGACAGATCACGGAAGCTGAGGCTATCAAGCGTGGCATCATTATTCGTGACACCAGTTATGTACCGGTCCTTGACTCACTGTTCGGGAGGGATTATCCCATCGACTCGATCCGGTATGTTCCTTACTGCGATACGGCCCAGTTCCATCTCGGAGCAGGCAGAATTGAGACCGCCTCAAAAGTAAAAGTTGATGTTTTTGAAGCCTATGTATTGAATGATGTGCTCCTGCACGGTCTGCCCAAGCAGCTGATCATCAACTACAATGCCCGCAGGGAACAGATCGTTGGTTTCAAAGGGCCCAAAGTAGGCTCACTGACACAGGCTACGAACAATGCCGGTAACTGGGAGTAATGATGACATTTCATGGCAGAATTTGCATATCTGGATGAATCCTTAGACATTAATCAGACCGGTATGTATCATATGTCCATTCAGGTCAGCCTGAATGGACTTTCTTTTTGTATCCTGAACACTGTTGACAACAAATACGTTGCCTTAAAGCACTATCCTTATGTCCAGGAGGACAAAACCACCTTGGCAGAGCTGATCGGTGAAGTGGTTGCCCGTGACGAATTTCTGGGCAGGGATTTTAAAAGTCTGGCCGTGATGCCGGTAGGGTTCAGGTCGACGATGGTACCGTCGCCACTGTTCCGCGAGAATGATAAAGAGCTCTTTTTCAGCTTCAACCACCCCCTTGAGGAAGGAGAGACCGTTATGTCTGCCAGGGCAAAAGCGATCGATGCCTATGCTCTTTTTGCCATGGCTCCCGGGATGCCGGAAGCCATAAAAAATTCATTTCCCCGGGCCAGAGTGCTCCATCAGACCATACCCTTCCTCGAAGGGATCGTCAGATATCTCTGGATAAAAGGAAAAGAACCGGCCATGTTCCTGAATGTCCATGACGATTTTTTTGACCTAGCCGTGTTCAGGGGACAGACACCGTTGCTGATCAATGCTTTCCGCTACCGGCAGGTGAATGATATGATCTATTTCATTCTGTACACCATGAAAACGCTGGAGATGGACCCGGCCACCTCCCCGGTGATCCTGCAGGGAAAGATCAATACCACCTCAGGACTCATCAACTCCCTGAAACGTTATGTGAAGAAGATCTCCTTTGCCCGGAGAGACCCCTCCTTCACATACAGCTACACTTTCAACATGGTTTCCGAGCACACCTTTGTCAACCTGTTCAACGTCTATCCGTGCGTATAATACGTGGCAAATTCAGGAAACACAGGATCGCTCCCCCGCGCTCGCTGCAGGCCCGTCCTACGACCGATATGGCCAAGGAAGCGCTTTTCACGATCCTGGAAAACAATTTCGATCTCGAAGAGAGTTCCGTCCTGGACCTTTTCTCCGGCACCGGCAACATCAGCTATGAGTTCGCTTCCCGCGGCGCCCAACAGATCATGCTGGTGGAGAACGATCCCCGTCAGCTTCGTTTTATACGCAACACTCTGCGGGAGCTGGAGATGACGGAAGTGGAGGTGGTACGGTCCAATGTCTTCGCTTTCCTGCGGCATGCTTCCCTCTCTTTCGATATTATCTTCGCTGATCCCCCTTATGCCCTGAAGGGTATTGAGACCCTGCCGGATATGATATTCGGCAATTCTTTTCTGGCCCCCGGGGGATGGTTCATCCTGGAACACTCCCGTAAACAGGATTTCCGGCATCATCCTCATTTCCTCTTTATGAAGAAATACGGCCAGGTGCATTTCAGTTTTTTTTCCCTGAATAAAAATGCTGAAAAGGGATAAAATCTCTTATACCATATTGTGCAAAAGAAAAATTTGCTTATTTTTGCCCACGCTAAAAAGGTCACGTAGTTCAGTTGGTTAGAATGCCGGCCTGTCACGCCGGAGGTCGCGAGTTCGAGTCTCGTCGTGACCGCAAGAATCCAAACCGCCATAGTCATATGGCGGTTTTCTTTTTTCCGCAAGCGTTGGCCGCTTGCGGGCATAAGCGTAAGGAAAAAAGAAAACCAAAGATGCGTTAGCATCTGCGGTTTGGATTCTTGCAGGGTAGCCCCCCGCAGGGGAAGAGTCCGCCGACCGAAGGGAGGCAATCTCGTCGCAACAACTCCCCTCTCCCCCCGGTCACTGATCTTTTCCAGCT
>WFRO01000105.1 GCA_015486475.1 Bacteroidales bacterium | reverse complement strand
ACGGACATGGGCCTGGAACCCGTCTATGCTTTCTCCCTGATGCCATCCATCTACTACAACCAGGCCATCACCGTATTTGCCCTGATCCTGGTCATCGCCATCTATCCCATGGTAAAGACCCTGCGGCTGAATATTCCGGAGGCCCTGAGAACGTGATGAATATCGAACACTGAACACCGAATGAAGAATGAAGAATGAAAGAATATAAAAAGATGGAATTATGAAGTATGATTTAGAAGAGCGGTTGATAGATTTTTCGATACTGATCATCAAAATCGTGAATGATATACCCAACACGCCAGCCGGAGCCTATCTTGCTGGACAATTGGTACGATCCGGGATCTCCGTTTCACTTAATTACGGAGAAGCTCAAAGTGCAGAATCCAGAAAAGATTTTATACATAAAACAAAAGTTATCTTAAAAGAACTACGGGAATCATTCATCAATTTAAAGATCATTCACCGAAGCGGCCTTTACAAAAATGAAGATGAAATCATGGAAGCTTTGAATGAGGCTAATGAATTGATATCGATATTTGTCAAAAGCATTAAAACCGCAAATCAAAATCTACTTAAAAAATGAACTTCATCATTCGATATTCGATATTCATTATTCGATATTCTAAACACAGCATATTATGATCATATCAGTTTCATGGCGCAATATCTGGCGGAACAAGACCAGAAGCCTGGTGGTGATCACCGCCATCACCCTGGGCATCATGGCCGGCGTCTTCTCTACCGCCTTTATGAAAGGGATGATGGACAAACGGATCGAGTCGGCCATTCACACCGAGTTGTCCCACATCCAGATCCATGACTCGCTCTACAGCAAGACGAACGAGCTCAAATACTACATGCAGGGCACAGATGCGCTGGCCCGCAGGATCGACACCCTCCCCCATGTCACCGGGGTCACCCGGAGGATCATCGTACAATCCATGATCTCCTCGGCCGAGACCGGCGCAGGGGTGAAGATCATGGGCATCCGGCCGGAGGATGAGAGAAAGGTGACTGACATTGCCGAACACATCACGGACGGGAAATATTTCGAGGGCATCAAAAGATATCCGGTCGTCATCGGGGAGAAGCTGGCACACAAGCTGAACGTGCGGGTACGGTCGAAGGTGGTCATCACCCTGCAGGACCTTAACAACAACCTCACGGCCGGCGCTTTCCGCGTAGCAGGGATCTACAAGACCTCCAACACTGTTTTTGACGAGAGCAACGTGTTCATCCGCTATGAAGAGCTGGCACAGCTCACAGGCATGCCTCCCGGCGCCTGTCATGAGATCGCCATACGCGTGGAGGACAACCGTTACACCATACCGGTACGTGCCGGGATCAACCCCCTCCTCACCGGCCGCGAAAGAGCCCTGACCTGGACGGAGATAAGCCCCGAGATGAGTTATGTCACCCAGGTCATGGACATGTACATGTACATCTTTATCATCATCATCCTGCTGGCCCTGCTCTTCGGGATCATCAACACGATGCTGATGGTCATCCTGGAAAGGCACAAGGAGATCGGCATGCTGCTGGCCATCGGCATGAGCCGTATGCGGATCTTCTTAATGATCATCGTGGAGACCGTGTTGCTCTCCCTCACCGGCGGGGTCACCGGCATCATCCTGGGCACGTGGTTGTCCAAACACTTCGAGACCCATTACATCGACCTCTCCATGTTCGGGAAAGGGCTGGAACAACTGGGTTACAGCTCCCTGGTCAACACCAGCATCGATCCGGCGATGGTGATCAACGTGACCCTCATGGTCATCGTCACCGGCATCATCGCAGCTATCTACCCGGCCTGGAAAGCCATTCACTACGATCCTGCCGAAGCCTTACGCATAGAATAATGATCAGCCTCAATAAAAATTCAATAAAATCAAAGATATGAACATCATTGAGATCAAAGACCTCGTGAAGATCTACGACAGCGCCGAGATAAAGGTCACGGCCGTGGATCACATCGACCTCACTTTTGAAAAAGGCGAGTTCTCCGCCGTGGTAGGACCCTCCGGCTCGGGGAAGACCACTTTCCTGAACCTCCTGGGGGGTCTGGACCGGCCCACCGCCGGCACGGTGATCATCGACGGCACCGACCTGTGGTCGCTGAAACCCCGTCAGATCATTGACTTCCGGCTGCACAACATCGGTTTTGTCTTCCAGTCCTACAACCTGCTGCCGGTGCTCACGGCCCTGGAGAACGTGGAGTTCATCATGCACCTGCAGGGCCGGCCCAAAGCCGAACGCACAAAAAGGGCCGTCGGGCTGCTGCAGGCCGTGGGACTGGGCGACCGGCTCCACAGCCGCCCCGGCAAGCTCTCCGGAGGACAGCAGCAACGCGTAGCCGTGGCCCGCGCCCTGGCCTCCAAGCCCAAATTCATCCTGGCCGACGAGCCCACCGCCAACCTCGACTCCCACGCCACCGAGAACCTGCTCAACATCATGGAAAAGCTGAACCGGGAGGAGCAGATCACCTTCATCTTCTCCACCCACGATGCCCGTGTGGTGAAAAAAGCCCGGCGTGTCATCACCCTCGAGGACGGAAAGGTGCTGTCGGACGAGAAAAGATAATCCCTGTTTATGCGCCAGCCGGGAAAATATATTTTAGTCCTGCTTCCGCTGCTGCTCCTCTTTGTTCCGGTTTCCGGACAAAGCGGCAGCAATAAGCTCCTCTTCCAGGGATACCTGGACGACATGCAGAGCATCATGTTCCAGCATGTCAACGATCCCTGGTACCTGGACAACCTCATCCACAACCGGCTGCAACTGAAATGGTATGCCAACGATCATTTCACCACCGACCTGGAGGTGCGCAACCGCTTTTTTTTCGGGCGTTCCATGGAGATCCCCGGATACAAGGAGATGTACTCTGCCGATCAGGGCTGGGTGGACATGTCCTTCACCCTGGCCAGCGGCACCTCCTACATCCTCGAAACGACCATCGACCGCGTCTGGGTGGATTACAAGGCGGGAAACTTTGAAGCGCGGGCCGGCCGCCAGCGCATCAACTGGGGCAAGACCTTCGTGTGGAACCCCAACGATATCTTCAACGCCTATTCCTTCTTCGATATCGACTACCCGGAAAAACCGGGCTGCGACGCCCTGCGCCTGCATTACTACACCGGCGCCTCCACGGACATCGAAGCCAGCATCAAGGTGGATCACAACAAGGACATCACTGCCGCAGGCATCGTCCGTCTCAACCCCGGCATGTACGACCTGCAGGTCTTCGGCGGGATCCTCAACAGCGAGGATATCGTCGCCGGCACCGGCTGGTCGGGCAATATCAAAGGAGCCGGCTTCTCGGGCGAGCTGACCCTCTTTCAGCCCAAAGATTCGGCCTTTGGCAACGGAGATATCATGCTCTCCATAGGCTCCGACTACACCTTCCGTAACTCCCTGATGCTGCAGTTCGAGTTCCTCTATTCCAGCATCGATTATGACTATCTCAGCTTTGCCGAATTCTACTACCTCCCCCTCACCGTCAAGGAGATCACCTTCACCGACTTCAACCTCTTTGCCCAGGTGTCCTACCCTTTCACCCCCCTCTTCTCCGGCACCTTCGCCACCATCTACTACCCGTCGATCAAGGGGTTCTTCCTGGGTCCCAGCCTGGATTACTCGATCAGGGACAACCTCGACCTTTCCCTTTTCCTCCAGTATTTCAACGGGGAGTTTAACAAAAGCCTGGGCCGCCAGAAACTCACTGT
>WFRO01000104.1 GCA_015486475.1 Bacteroidales bacterium | reverse complement strand
ACCGCCACCTTGTCCAGCAGCCATAGGATCTTACCGCCCTGCATCAGGTACTGGTCCAATACATACTTGTCTGCCTTGCTGAAAGGCTTCGTGGGCTTCGCGATGATCACTGCGGCATATTTGTCCAGGATCCCCGGCTTGCCCCCGATCACACCCCGGTCGATCGTAAAATAACGGGCCAGCGCCTTCTCCGCATCCTCCACCTCCGGCTCAGGCAACTCGCCATGGCCTTCGGTAAAGGCGATGTGATAGACGGTATCGGCGCTCAGACTGCGTATGCTGTGGATCAGGTCGTACTCGATGCCCTCGATCGAGTGGTTCAGGTTGACGGCCGCCGGCAACGAGGGGTTGTTGTTGAGGAAATTGACAGCCATCTCCATGCCGTTGTAATTGATGATGGCACCGGGGAAAATGATCTTTGAGGAGATAGCCCCCTCCTTGTCGCGCTGCTGTACATCCGTGGGCCGGAGTCCTTTATTTATCAGGCTTTTGTAGATCTTGTCCCTCTCTTTTGCATTTTTTCCCTCAGCCGGATTGATGAACTCATACGTCAGATGGCGGCCGGCATAGGCCCGGAACTCATCCAGCATATCTTTGACAGCCGTCTGCATGCGCTTGAAACCTACCGGCATCTCTCCCTTCAGATAAACCCGGACATATACGTCTTTGTTCAGATCACGCAGAATGCTTTTGGTCTTGGGAGAGAGCGTAAAACGTTTCTCTGCGGTCAGGTCCAGCCGAAAGAACCAGCGGGAAGAGATCACACCCAGCACCAGCAGCACCAGGATCATCAGGAAAAAACCTGTTACATTCCGCAGTACCAGTCTGCGCCTGTTGTTGCTTCCGGGATCACGTTTTTTCACCATCTTACCACCTCCTGCTCTGAAGTACAAAACGCGTCATCCATAGGAACAGGGCGATCACCCCCAGGAAATAAAGGATATCCCGTGAGTCGAGCACCCCCCGGCTCATCGACCGGTAATGCTCGTTGATGCCGGCCCTGATCACCAGAAAATTGATCTTGTGGAAAACCCCCATGGAGCTGAGATAATCGAAGCCTATATAGAGGACAAAGCTCAGCAACACCGCAATGATAAAAGCTACGATGGGATTGCCGGTCAGGGAAGATGAAAAAATACCGATGGCCACATATATGAGCGCCAGGAAGAACAATCCCACATACGATCCCCAGATTCCTCCCATGTCCAGGTTACCCGGCGGATCCCCCAGCATCCATACCGACACCACATAGATCAGCGTGGGCAGCAGGGATACCAGCACCAGCACCACGCCGGCAAAATATTTCCCCAGTACGATCTGCATGTCCGTAAGAGGCCGCGTAAAGAGCAGCTCCAGGGTGCCGCTGCGGCTCTCCTCGGCAAAAGAGCGCATCGTCACCGCCGGCACCAGGAAGAGAAAGATCCACGGCGCCATCATGAAGAAAGTGTCCAGCGAAGCATAACCGCTGTCCAGGACGTTCGTATCCCCCGGGAAGATCCACAGGAAAAGACTGTTGGCCAGCAGGAAAACGATCACCACCACATAGCCCGTGACCGTACTGAAAAACTCCGATATCTCTTTCCACAACAATGCCGCCATACCTGCAATTTTTGACCGAAGGCAAAGTTAATCTTTTTCTCCCTTCACCAAACCACCAAACCTCAAACGCTCGCGCAGCGAGCACCAAACCACGAACCCCAAACAGTGACAAGTCAACTACAAATGACTCTTATTCATATCCACCCCGCCCCCTTGATCCCCTAAAGGGGAAACCCGGCACACTCAGGCAGGTCCTGTCAGGGACCAGTTTACGATGAAAATGACAAGATCCTGTTGACTTGTCACTCACTCCTTTCCAGTTTCACCGTAAAATGCCTCAGTATAGGCGCTTCCTCCACGATACGCATGCCTCTGTTGATCTCTTTCCTGCGGGCCCAGACCTTTCCCAGTCCGTCGGCCACCGCCTGCATGTGGTTGTCACTGTACACCCGGCGCGGCACTGCCAGACGGATCGTCTCCAGCGCAGGGTAGCGGTTCTCCCGCGTCACCGGATCGCGGTCGGCCATCAGGGCGCCGATCTCTGCCGTCCGTACGCCCGCTTCGATATAAAGCTCGACAGAAAGGGTCTGTGCCGGGAACTCCTCCCGCGGAATGTGGGGCAGGAAACCCAGTGCATCCACAAATACGGCATGGCCGCCGAAAGGCCTGATAACAGGTACACCATACGAAGCAATGCGCTCACCCAGGAAAGCGATCTGCCGTATGCGGTAAGAGAGGTACTCTTCGGTAGTGGACTCCTTCAGCCCCTGTGCCAGGGCGTTCATATCCCGTCCTGCCATACCGCCATAGGTAATGAACCCCTCAAACATGATATTGAAAGTGGTAGCCCGGCGGAACAGCTCTTCCTCCCTGAAACCAATGAAACCGCCGATGTTCACCAGACCGTCCTTTTTGCTGCTCATGGTCATGCCATCGGCATAGCTGAACATCTCCCGGACGATCTCCCGGATGCCCTTGTCACCATACCCTTCCTCACGCGTATGGATGAACCAGGCATTCTCGGCAAAACGGGCTCCGTCGATGAACAGGAGCGACCCGTAACGATGCACCAGATCCGACACTT
>WFRO01000103.1 GCA_015486475.1 Bacteroidales bacterium | reverse complement strand
GTCCCGCCGAGGGCCCGGATCTGGGTCAACAAACGCTTTGACCGGACAGAATACAACCGTCTCAAAAAAGAAAAAGGAGTGGCTTTTGATATGGTGAGGGCATCGGTCAATCTGGTTGTGGCCAGTATCCTGATCGCCCTCGGTACCTCCCTCAAGCTGCCCCTCTCCACGACCTATGTCACCTTCATGGTCGCCATGGGGGCTTCGCTGGCCGACCGTGCGTGGGGCCGTGAAAGTGCCGTGTACCGTGTCACCGGCGTGATCGTGGTTATCACAGGCTGGTTCATGACCGCCATGATCGCTTTCACCACCGCTTTTATCATTGCCTATATTATTTATTACGGAAAGATCTTCGGTATCATCGTTCTGGTGGCACTGGATGCTTTCCTGATCATCCGGAACCGTATCGTACATTCAAAAAGGGAAGAAGAAAAACAAAAAAAAGAAGAGCTGATCAGTGAAACCCGCGAGGTAAAAGGATCCGATGTGTTCAATAAATGTAAATCCGAGACCCTCTCTATCCTGAAGAGAGGGGAATTCCTGTTCGGAGAGACCATGAAGGGATTCAGCAAAGAAGACCGGCGTAAACTGAAAGAGACACAACGGGAACTGGAAAAGCTCAACAGGGATATCAAAGAGCTGAAGGACAATGTCTATTTCACCATCCGGCGCCTTGAAGAGAACTCCATCGAAACAGGCCACTTCTATGTCCAGGCACTGGACTATCTGCGGGAGATGGTGCACAGTCTTACCTATCTTCACACACCCGTGTTCAAGCATATCGACAACAACCATCCCCTCCTTCCACGGGAGCAGATGACCATCCTCATGAAAATGAGCGATGATATCCTGAAATTGTTCGACGTGATCATAGCTGCCATACAGGCAGATGATTTCTCCAATATTAAATCTATCCTGAAAGAACAGGAAGAGATCCTGGATGAGATCAAGAAATTGCAGAAAAAACATATCAAGATCATCAAGAAAGACGGAAATATAAAGACCCGCCCCTCCCTCCTGCTCTTTAACATCCTGGGAGAATCCAAGAACCTGGCCCTTTACCTTGTGAATATCCTGAAAGCACAACGGGATTTTGTGAACTGGCAGCAAAACAACAACAAAGAACAACCCCCTGCCTGATATTCCGGAAGACAGAAGAGTTCTTTAGTGGATCCCTGTTGTATCTTTTCCGGTTTTTTCGTTCCGGAAAAGCTCTTTTTCCCTGGCATTATATTTGCAACTTTTTTCCGAAAATTTCGTTTGATGGATTAAAACTGATACTTTCTACCATGAGAAAAAAGGGACTGATAATACTTCTTCTGGCAGGAATGAGCACACTGTTCTCCTGCAAGCAGATCGACAAACTGACCCAGTTCAACCTGGATTACAGTACAAATGTTACGATCAAGTCGGCCGCTATCGTCAATCTGAACACACCGTTCAATTTTTATACGCCGGCGATCAAGACCAACAGCAACAGTGAGCTGGAAGTCAATGATTCGCGAAAAGACCTCGTGGAACAGATCAAGGTCAAAAGCCTGAAGATGAAGGTCACCTCTCCTGCCGGAGGAAATTTTGACTTCCTGAAGTCGATCAAGATCTATATCAGTGCCGAAGGCCTGGAGGAGAAAACGATCGCCTGGAAGACGGATATGAAGGATGACGGATCGACAACGATCACTCTGGAAACATCGGATGATAACCTCAAAGACTACATCCTGAAAGACTCCTTTAAGCTGCGCACCGAGACGGTTACCGACCAGATCCTCACACAGGATACGGACATTGAGATCGATGCTGTTTTCTGGGTGGATGCCAAGATCCTGGGAGTGTAGGAAGACGAACGGATGCCGCCCTGCCTGATCAACCTTCAGTATGCTGGGGACGCAGGAGGTCCACCACCGTTTTCACCGGATTGAACGTATCTGCAGGCACTTCCACGAAGAGGGTGGTCCAGCGGGCCATGGCGCCGTTCCATAGTCCCGGCAGCTCAAGGGCCTGCAGTTCCTTGCCATCATAAGATTTGTGAGAGATAAAGAAGGTGTCGGGATCGACGTATTCCCGCAGATCGAATTTTCTCCCCCTGTGATCCTTTACCGAACAGACCAGATCGACAGGGTTAAAATGGGTGGATCCTTCCACGATCTTTCTTTTCTCCGGATCGTTCATATCTATCTGGGCGCTCTCAACGATCTGCAACGAGAGTCTTCCCCGGCCATCGGCCACCCAGAAAGGCCCCCCGCCGGGTTCCCCTTCATTCCTGACCATGCCGCATACCCGCAGGGGTCTGTGCAGGAGATCATACAGGGTCTTTTGTTTTTCTTCTGATGACAAGGCATCGAAGCCCTCAGGCATGGGGATCATCAGTTCCCCGCCGGCAAACGCAACCGCCTCAGCGAGGGAAGCTTCCGTAAGGGGACCTTCGTCCATCTTCCTCAGCCACTCATAGATCCGCTCCTGGTGGTCCAGCAGGACACCTCCCAACACTTTTTTATAAGAAACCGTACTTTCTTTCAGTCTGTCGGGAACCACATTGTCGATATTCTTGATAAAAAGGATATCATCCGACAGGTCGTTCAGGTTCTCTATCAGGGCTCCGTGCCCCCCGGGACGGAAAAGGATCGAGCCGTCCTCTTTCCGGAAAGGGTGATTGTCAGGGGTAGCAGCCACGGTATCGGTGGAAGGCTTCTGCACCGAGTAACTGACATGATAATGTACACTGTATCTCTTTTCAAAAAGATCCCTTACCTCGTTCATTCTTGCCCTGAAAGCCTCCCGGTGCTCGGGAGAGACCGTGAAATGAAGATACACACTCCCATCCTCCCCGGCCGCATACAGCGCCCCCTCGGCCAGATGCTCCTCAAAGGCGGTACGGCTTCCCTCGTCATAACGGTGAAAAAGGATCAGCCCTTTGGGCAGGGAACCGTAGTTCAGACCGGGCAGAAAAAGTACTGTTTCAATGATCTCACCGTAGCGTCCGGCCTGTCGCATTTCTTCTGAAGAAAGCCCGTATTCCTCCTTCAGATGCTTGTCCAGCACCTCATAAAAAGCGAATTTTTCCAGGCCTTCCAGGAAAGTCTTCACATCACCGGCAGGCTCCGGCACACCGGCGCTCCTGCCCTTGCCGGTCCAGGCTTCGTGATAGGCAAAGAGGCTCTTGAACATCCGGCTGGCAGCGCCGGAAGCCGGCACGAACTTGGTGATGCGGTATCTCCCTTTTCTGCGTTCATACAATTGTTCCATCGAAGCTTTCTGCTCTTCGCTGAGGGTCAGGATACCATCGCCGGGGGTGGCGGGACGCTTTATATCGGCAAAGGGAAAGCCCCTGCGGAACAGCGCAAGCTGTGCCTCCACCT
>WFRO01000102.1 GCA_015486475.1 Bacteroidales bacterium | reverse complement strand
GAAAAGACCGGAGCTGTTCCAGGAGAGGATGTTCCAGTTCTTTTTTGCGTTTTACATTTTCTACATCATATTTGATCTTTTCCCTTCCGAGGGTCCGCAGTATTTCCTGGCCGGGTCCGTACCGGAGGTGCCGCAGGGTTTTTTTATTACACGTCTGATGAACGGTATCCTGGCTGTGGGAGATCGTCCCACGGGGGCCTTTCCCAGTTCGCATATCGGCATGACCTGGCTGATCATGTACTTTTTTTTCCAGGACCGTCGCAGGTTTTTTTATTACTGGCTGGTACCGGCCCTTATCCTTACCCTTTCCACCGTATATATCCGGGCCCACTACGCAGTGGATGTGCTGGGAGGGTTCCTGATGGTTCCCATTCTGGTCTGGGCCGGACAGAAGGCGTGGCAACGGCTTCGCAGGCAGGAGGTCGTGGCCGCGGAGGATGGCGTTCCCGAGTCTCCGGTGGTTCCTCCCCTCGGATAAAATTATTTTTTTATTTTTACGGTTGCTGTTATTAAAACCCCGATCATGGAAGTGACCATACAACCTGTTAAAACTCGCAGGGATCTGCGCAAATTCATTTTTCTTCCTGAAAAGATCCATAAAGACCACGAGACATGGATGCCCCCGTTGTATGTGGATGAATGGACTTTTTTCAATCCGAAGAAAAACAAATCCTTCCAGTATTCCGACACCGTCCTTTACCTTGCCTACAAGAGAGAGGAGGTCGTAGGACGTATCATGGGGATCATCAATCACCGGTACAATGAGATCCACAAAGAGAAAGACGGCCGTTTTGTTTTTATGGAGTGTTATGATGACCAGGAGGTGGCCCATGCCCTGATCACGGCTGTGGAGGCGTGGGCCCGGGAGAAGGGCATGAGCCGCATGGTGGGGCCTCTGGGTTTTTCGGATAAGGATCCGCAGGGATTCCAGATAGAAGGGTTTGAGCATCAGACCGTTGTGGCGATGGCGGGTAACTATCCCTACATGCCCCGTCTCGTTGAAAATGAAGGGTACAGCAAGAAGGTGGACCTGCATGATTATATTATCGAGGTGCCGGAAGTGCTGCCGCAACTTTATCAGCGGGTGTATGACCGTATTTCCGGTCGCTCCACTACCTATGAGATGCTGGAATTCAGCTCAAAAAAGGAACTGAAAGATTATATCGTTCCCTGTTTCCGTCTGGTGAATGAGATCTATGCCCCCATTTACGGTTTTGTTCCCCTGACGGAGAAAGAGATGCATGACTTGGCCAAAAAGTATCTTCCTGCTTTGAACCCGGCTTTCGCCAAGGTAGTGACTGACAAAGGAGAGGTGGTGGCTTTTGTGGTGGGTATCGGTGATTTCAGTGAAGGCGCCAAAAAGTCGAAAGGGAGGCTCTTCCCATTCGGATTTATTCACATCCTGCGGGCCCTGAAGAGATCGAAGCATCTGGTGCTGCTGCTGGGCGGCATCAAACCGGAGTACCGGAACAACGGCCTGGATGTGCTGATGGGGATCAAGATGCTGGAGTCCGCTTCCAAAAAAGGTATGGAAACGATCGAGAGCCATCTGGTTCTGGAGACCAATACCCCCATGATCGGGGAGGTCCTGAAAGTGGGAGGGAAACTGATCAAGAAATTCAGGATATATCAGAAGGGTTTGTAGGGAAGTGCCTAAAGTTGAAAGTGTCTAAAGTTGAAAGTTGGGTGTGTCTTTGCGAAATTAAATGAACCCTTTGTATTATTCTGGCGTAATAGCCTGGTCCATTTAGGATAAGGCTTCACGCAAAGCGACGCATCCTTCGATACGCCTTCGGCTACTCAGGAACCGGTGTTAAACAAAGAGTAAGGAGTGATGAAAGAGCTTATGCGATGAGGCGATTCGCAATCCTGTGCCAAGTCCACTGAGCTCTGAGCCCTGTGCCCTTTGCACTACGCTCAATGCTCTGTGCATCATGCTTTTCCCCCAGCACCCAGCACCTTGCACCCCCGCCCGGCTGACGCCAGTCGGACGGGCTGTACCCAGCACCTTTTGGACTTTTCCCACTTTTCCGACTCTTCGACTTCTAAAATTTATATCTGAACCCTATATTGAGGTACTGCTTGAACTGCAGGCCGGGGGAGCGTTTCTGCTTGCCGTCCGGGCCCAGAACGGGTTCGCCGTCGCTGTCATACACGGGCAGCTTGATGTCATCGTCGTAGATCATGTGGGTATAGAGGTTGATATTGAAGAAAGGCCCCAGCTTGATGATGAAGGCCATTTCCCAGTCGACATCTATATTCTGCGGGTTGCGGTTGTACTGGGAGAAGAGGTTGATGCGATGGGTCATGTACATGGTCTTGGAGAAATCATAGCGGATGAACGTTTTGACATAGGCACCGATATCATTTCTGGCCCTTTTGCCGCTTTGAACCCCGTAACGGGTAGGATCGATCCTGGCGGTATCCAGGACGAAGGAGCTTTTCCAGGTGAGGGGCGAGACCAGCACGGAGATCTTCTTGTTGGGCCGGTAATCCATACCCAGGGAGACGTGGAGGTATCCGGGGGCAAAAAATTTGGAGATGGGCACACTGTCATTGGGGTAGTTGTACCCGTTGGCGAACTGGCTTTTCAGGTTGAAGGCAGCACTGTAATACCACCTTTTTGAAGCTTTCAGGCCGTAGCGGGAATCTATTTCCCAGGAGTCTTCGTTCTTCCGCAGTCCTTTGCTTTTGCCGGATTTGAGCAGGCCGTATTTCATGCGGAAGGTGTTGTTCCAGTGATGTTTTTTCTTGTTATAGTTGGCAAAAGCATTGAACAACAGGAGGGTGGAGATGGAGTTCTCACCTCCTTCCGCCCAGTTGGAGATCACGCCTTCCGTCAGGTTGACCGACCCCAGTCCACCCACATTCCACGGGTTTACCTTGATCACCACCGGTTTGACGGCATGCAGGCTGGTACCGGGAAGCTTATTCTCCGGGATCAGGAAGGTCTCTTTTTTCTTATATTTATCTATGCGGTGGAAGAAGACATTGTTATCCACGGTGAGACGCACCTCGTTGCGGGCGAGGTTCTGGATCCAGATCCCTATGGAATCTTTGTATTCGTTTTTCAGCCAGAAGCGGTAAAAATCCTTGTTGTTGTTCTTCAGCCACAAACAGATGGTGTTGTTGCCCAGATTCTCGAAACAGAGACGCGTGGAATCCTCCTGCGTCTTCTGAAGCAGACGGCTGACGGCCTGTTTCAACGAATCGCCGGCAATGAGATAATCCATATCGGTAACGGGGATCACGGTGGTATCACCGCGGTAGGCGACGTAGATCAGCGGGGATTCTTCCAGAAGAGGCAGGGGTGGTCTTTTTTCCATCCGGAACAGGGTGTCCTGCCGGATGAGGTAAAGGGGGACACCGGCAGGGATCCGTTGCAGGAGGCTGTCAGGCAGGCGGTGGTATAACGGATCAGAGAACCAGATCGCGGAGGTATCAGCGCCGAAGAGCAGGGAGTCCGCTCTCATGCCCGGTACCAGGGTCGTGTCGGAAATAATAAATTCCTTGTTCTTTTTCATGAGGCTGTCTTCCCGGATGCGGTATATGGAGGTGTCCAGGAGTGATGGGAAAGGATATCTGCTGAGGAAAGAAATGGTGGAATCGATGGGGGGTGACTCGAAATAACGGATCAGATCACCGAGCGATCTGCGAAGGTTCTTCTGGTCATAGCGCCAGAACTGGTCGTTGCCATAGTACCGTTTCAGGGTTTCCAGCGCCTGGCGGAGGGTGTCGGAGACAGGCAACAGGGTATCCTGCCCGTTTTTCCCCGTCGCGGCCGGAGCATTCTGGGCAGAAGAGATCTGCATCCCAAAGAAGATCAGGGAGATCATCAGGGTCACCATATATCGTACCTTGCTCTTCTTCATGATCTTTCTCGCGTGTTTTCGTCCCTGAGAATAAAAAAATCGTAAATTTGTAACTGATGCCTTAACCTGTTTATTGTCTTTCTGGTATGATCCTGAACATTTTATCATATCTTGCCCTCTCCAGGTTCCGGAACGTCAAAAATAGGGACAGCTTTACTCTTTTCAAATAATACGGTCTCTTTTTTTGATCCGTATTCACTTTTTCCTTTATAATTATCGTGTTTTAATCATAAAACGTTAATATTCTTTAAGAAGAATAAAAGACCGAAAGATATGGAACAACATTATTTTGAGCCGTTCAAGACCAAGATGACGGAGCCCATCCGGCTGAGCACGCGTGAGGAACGGGAAGAATGGATCCGTCGTGCCCATTACAACATGTTCAATTTACGGAGCGACCAGGTGATGATCGATCTGCTGACCGATTCGGGCACGGGAGCGATGAGCCATCATCAGTGGGCCGCCCTGATGGAGGGGGATGAGAGCTATGCGGGGGCTTCCTCCTATGAACATCTGAAGGAGACCATCCGGGAGATCACCGGGTTTGAATATTTCCTGCCCACGCATCAGGGGCGGGCCGCGGAGAACGTCCTGTTCACGGTGCTGGTGAAAGAGGGGGATATCGTCCCGGGCAACAGTCATTTCGATACCACCAAGGGTCACATCGAATACCGGAAGGCTACGGCCGTGGACTGCAGTGTGGGTGAGGCTTTTGATATTGCGAACGAATATCCTTTCAAAGGGAATGTGGATCCGGGAAAGCTGGAGGACATTTTCAAAAGTCATCCCGTGGAGAAGATCCCGCTGGTGATCATGACCCTCACCTGTAACACCACCGGCGGGCAGCCTGTGAGCATGAAGAACCTGCGGGAAGTGTCGGAACTGGTGCATCGTTACGGGTCGCTCCTGTTCATCGACGGAGCCCG
>WFRO01000101.1 GCA_015486475.1 Bacteroidales bacterium | reverse complement strand
TGCTTTGCGTTTCGCTTTGCGTGCATTGCGTGAAGACTTTTGGGTCCCAGGCTCTGAGCCCTGTGCTCTGTGCTTTCATCCTGCACTCCTTTTACCTTATTACTTCTGCCTTTTGCCTTATTCCTTTCGCCTTTCCTCATCCGTCCTGAACGGTGATGCCGGCAGCCCTGCTTTGTTGAAGAGGTTGGGCTGGGCCGCATCCCAGAAAGCATAACGCACCGCCACAGGATCTTTCACCTTACTGCTCCATACCTCCACCGTGTTGCCGGCGATCTTTGCTTTGGCAGGCACAAAGACCATGTCCTTCCCGGCAATAAAGAAATCCTTCAACTCCCCTCCACGGGCCACCAGGCCACCGTCCACATGATCAAAGGATATCACGATCTTCTTCCCCTTTACCTCCATACCTTTATAGAGCGGACCGCTGTACACAATATCCTTCACCCCGTAAGTCTTTGCCAGCGCCCACAACGCCAGTCTTTTTCCAACGTCCTGTTTGTCTTTTGGATGGATATCCTTCACATTACCGATGTCCATGGTAACGGCCATGCCCGTTTGGGGGACGGTCCGCAAAGTATATAACTGTGCATCCCGCACGATGGCAGCCGGCAGCGAGTCTCCCTTGCCATAATCATAAGGAGCGATCTGTACATAATAGAATGGAAAGGTATATCCCCACTCCTCACGCCATGATTTGATCAGCAGGGGAAAAGAACGGTAATAGGAATAGGGGTTCTGCGTGTTGGACTCTCCCTGGTACCAGATCACACCGGCCATGTTGAATGGTATCAGCGGATGGATCATCGCGTTCCAGGCATCTCCCGGTTTTTCAGGCCACCAGGGTCGCGGCTTTAATTTTGTTGCCGCCTCTTTCAGTTCCGGATCATCTTCTATAAGTTCCTTTTTGATCCATACTTCCACAGGTGTACCTCCCCAGTTGGAATATATCAACCCGATGGGAACATGGAGGTTTTGCAAGAGTTCGCGTCCAAAAAAATATCCTGCCGAACTGAACCGGCGCATGGTTTCAGGTGTGCATTCCGTCCAGTAGCCGGGCGTATCATCCTGGGGTGTATCTGATTTATGTTTAGGTATAAAAAAGAAACGCATCTCCGGATAGTCGGCATTTTTGATCTCCTCGTCCTTGTTGACCAAGCCCCATTCAGGGGTCATCTCCATATTCGACTGACCCGAGCAGATCCACACCTCCCCGATCATCACATTATGAATGACCACGCTGTCTCCTCCTGCTTGGACGGTAAGCGTATAAGGACCGCCGGCAGCAGGTGTAGGCAATTTGACGGCCCAGCGGCCCTGGTAAGCTTTTGTATTCACCGCCTGGTTATTCCATGATCCGGTAACTGTGACCTGTGACCCGGTAGCTGTAGTCCAGCCCCAGACCACCGCCTCACTGTGCTGCTGCAATACCATGTTATCGGAAAAGACAGAGGGCAACCAGAGCGTTGCTGATGACGGCAGGGCCAAAAAAAGCCAGACAAGCAAAGGGAAAAATATACGTTTCATGTCAGGAAGATTTAAGGGTGTACAGGAAAATAAAATTATGCATTAATCTGATATACCGAAACTTCCGGACAGGATTTTTTGGATATTTTTTGTACTTTTCCATTACTTTTAGTAAAGTAATTTTTATACAATCACCCTATCACCTGTAACACAGTTATTTGTATCAACATAACTACGTAGGTAACTACGTAGCTTACTACGTAGTTCTGATAAGGTATAGAATTTGAAGTGGGAAGTGTATGGTGACCTTTACTAAATACTGTCTTCGTCCAAATGATAATACATTTATCTGTACCATATATATGCCTGTATCAAAAAAATAATACATGTTTTTGTATCATACATAATATTGTACTATGAAACAAGCAGAAAAAGCGGTATCGGGAGGTGAGTTTACAGGCAGGGAAAGGGAAATTTTTGACCAACGCTCTTTTGCCCGGTTATGCGGGTATCGGCAAATCCACCGGAAGAGGATCCGGAACGGTGATAACGGTATAAAATATTCAGGTCTGTTTGAAAATCAATAGAAAAATGAAAAATATTCAATTGTATCTGAATTTCTTTTCAAAATAAACGACAACAAGATATGCATCTTGTCATAAACACCTACGTAACCTTCGTACACATAAAAGCCGAACTTTTGAGGTGTAGGTAAAAATCAACATTCCTCAAACGCTCGCGCAGCGAGCATCAAATCCCGAAAAACAGCAAATTTTCAATTTGCTTTGTTTTTCGAGCCCGTCCGACTGGCGTCATCCGGGCGGGGATGCTCGCAATTCTAAGGAAATCGAAGATTTCCAGAATTGCGGCACCTCAAACCACAAATTCCCTACTCTCCCTGAATAATGAGAAAAAACAGCAGAACTATTGTACACCATCTGTTTTTCAGGATAATCTGAAAGGATTTTGATTAGCTTTGAAAGAGAAACTATAAAGTACCTGCCATGAAAAAGATATTCCTCACCCTCCTGATCCTTCCTGTACTTGTGCTCGTGCTCCTGTCCTGCAGTAAGCTTAAGCCCGTCCCCCGTTACATGAAAAAGGAGGTGCCGGTAGAAAAGCGTGTCCGGGACCTGCTGCGCCGCATGACCCTGGAAGAGAAGATCCGCCAGATGGACATGTACCGCGGCCGGGAGGTGGCCCGCAACGGTTACTGGGATGACCAGCGTATCGCCAAAGTGATCGGCAACACCGGCATCGGGGCTATCCACGACCTCTATCCCACGGACATTGAGATGGTCAACATGATGCAGCGCTACGTTCTGGAGCATTCCCGGCTGCACATCCCCATCCTCTTCATTGAGGAAGCGTTGCATGGTTACCTTGGCAAAGGGGCCACGGTCTTCCCCCAGTCGATCGCACTGGCGAGCATGTGGGATACGGCGCTGGTGCGACAGATCGGCCATGCCATCGCCGCCGAGACCCGCAGTCACGGCGTGGAGATGGTCCTCTCCCCTGTGCTGGGGCTGGCCCGTGATCCGCGGTGGGGGCGCGTGGAGGAGACCTACGGCGAGGACCCCTGGCTCTCGGCTATGACGGGCCTGGCGATGGTGCAGGGTCTGCAGGGTGACACACTGAGCGGAGATGCTTCGGTAGTGGCCGAGCCCAAGCACTTCGGTGTACACAGCATCCCCCAGGGCGGCAGCAACACCTCTCCCGTCAACATCGGGGAGAGGGAGGCACGTTCCGCTTTCCTGCCGGTCTTTGAGACCGCTTTCCGTCAGGGAGGGGCCATGGCAGCCATGGCCGCCTATCACGAGATCGACGGCATCCCTTGTGTGGCCAACCGCTGGCTGCTCACCGACGTACTGCGTAACGAATGGGGCTTCCGCGGCTTTGTGCTGAGCGACCTGGGCGCCATCGCCATGCTGGAGAACACCCACCACACCGCCGCCACCCCCACGGAAGCCCTGAGTCAGGCCGTGGAGGCCGGCACCGACATGCAGTTCTATGACTACGACCACGAGGTCTTCGAAAAAAGCCTGAAAGAGGCGGTCACCAGCGGCCGTCTGCCCATGGAGGCCATCGACAGGGCGGCAGGCAGCATCCTGCGGGTGAAGTTCCTGCTGGGACTCTTCGACAACCCGTACACTGACACCTCGCTGGTGCGCAAACGCTTCGCCACACCCCGTCACCGTTCGCTGGCCCTGCAGGCTGCCCGCGAAGGGATCATCCTGCTGAAGAACGACCATAACACCCTGCCTTTCAGCAAGGACATCAGGACGCTCGCGGTCATCGGTCCCATGGCGATACAGAATGCCATGGGCGATTATACCGCTCCCGGCGCCCGCATGACAAGTGTCCTGAAAGGCATTACCCAAAAATACGGCAAAGGCCGTAAGATCCTGTATGCGCCGGGTCTGTTGCCCAAAGAGGTTTTTACGGTCGTTCCCAACGAGTTGCTGATCCCCGGGATACAGGTGGCCGGCGGCAGGAAAGGGCTCACCGCCCGCTATTATGCCAACGATTCGCTGGGCAACAAGCCCTCGCTGGTACGCACCGACACCCTCCATAACCCGTACTGGGGCACGGAGTCGCCTGCCGCAGGCATCCCCAAAGACCATTTCTCCGTGAGCTGGAGCGGCTTCCTGAAACCCAAAGTGTCCGGGAGGTATGAAATAGGTCTGGTCACCGATGACAAGGGACGTCTTTTCTTTGACAACAAGCTGGTCATCGACAACTGGGATCCTTATCAGGTGAATGTCATGAAGCGCTGTCGCGTGAAGCTGCAGGCGGGTCACCGGTATCCCATACGCATCGATTATGCCGAAGTGGAGGGCTTTGCAGGCATTCATTTTGTCTGGAGGATGCTCTCTGCGGAAGATAAGCCTTTGTCCCATTTCATCGCCAAGGCGGCGGAGGCCGCACGTCAGGCGGATGCTGCCGTGGTGGTCTTGGGCGAGGGCAACGATGTGGTGGGTGAAGGCAACGACAAGGCCCGCCTCACACCCGATGCCGATCAGATGAAGCTGCTGGATGCTGTCCTGGCAACGGGCACGCCCGTGGCGGTGGTCTTCCTCAACGGCCGCCCGCTCAGCTTCATACAGGCTGCCGATAAAGCGCCGGCCCTGCTGGAGGCCTGGTTTCCCGGACAGGAAGGCGGCACAGCCCTTGCAGAGATCCTTTTCGGCGACGTCAACCCCTCGGGCAAACTGCCCGTAACGATCCCGCGTGCCGCCGGCCAGCTGCTCTATTACCACGACCACAAGCCCTCCTCCACCCACCGCTATGTGGACATGTCCAATGCTCCCCTGTACCGCTTCGGTTACGGCCTCACCTATACCACCTTCCGCATCGACAGTCTGACGGTGCCGGCCACAGGACGGAGCACCGCACCGGTGCCCGTGAGCGTGACGGTCACCAATACGGGTGACAGGAAAGGCACAGAGGTGGTACAATTGTATGTTACGGATAAGGTTTCCAGCGTGACGACGCCGGTGCAGCGGCTGGCCGGGTTCCGGAGGGTAACCCTCGCACCGGGAGCCTCAGCCACCCTGCATTTTGAGCTCACACTGAAAAACCTGGGACTGTGGAACCGGAAAATGGACTATGTGGTGGAGCCGGGCACATTCCGCGTGATGGCAGGATTCAATTCCGGTGAGGGTGTAACGAAAGAGTTTGAGTTAAAATAAAAGGTCTAAAAGTCGAATGTCAAAGAGTCGAAGAGTGGGCGGAAGGATGAGCTAATTCCTCCTCACCTGCGGTATCTTACGCATGCGCAGGCTGGCGTAGAGATCCCATCACACCCCCTCGGCCCCCTAAAGGGGAAGTCCACCCACTAATCCAGTACTAACGTGGGCAGGGATCCCCCCTTCCTTGGGTACCGAAGCCTTTGCGGAGGT
>WFRO01000100.1 GCA_015486475.1 Bacteroidales bacterium | reverse complement strand
GCCAAGGATGTAGCGCTCGCCGCGGCGGCCCCGCTCCAGGGCCAGCAACATGCCTTCGACCACATCGTCCACATACACATAGTTGCCATAGCTGCTGCCATCGCCGGGGATGATGTGCCATTTGCCACGACGGAAAAGATCGATGATGCGTGTCACCGAGTTGCTCTCGACCAGCGGTCCCGGCCCGAAGACCCGCGAGGGGTTCACGATGATCGCATCACCCCCCTCGCGCACATACTGCTGCACCACCTCCTCTGCTTTTGCCTTGGTGCGTTCATAGGCCGTGAAGAAAGGCAGGGTACGTGGTGTCTCCTCTGTGGCGGGCGTGCCGGAGGAAGGGTTGATAACGCCGGCGGTGGAACAGAAAAGGACGCGTGCCACGCCCTGCTGCCGGGCTGCCTGCAGCACCCGCTCCGTGCCGGTGACATTGTACGTTTCATAGGGCTGGTCGTCGGGAGCCCATCCTTTGGCGTAGGCTGCCAGATGGAAGACCCCGTGACATCCTTCCATAGCCCGCTGCAAGGCTTCGGGTGAGGTGATGTCACCCGTGAAAAAATGTACCTGTGGTGAGGAAAACAGCGCTTTTTTGGCCGGGTCGCGTGAGAGCACATGCACCTCATGGCCCTGTGCCACCAGCTTGTCCACCAGGCGACGCCCTATAAATCCGGTGCCGCCTGTGACCAGATAACGGCGCTTATCTCCCTGCATCGTCCTGCATTTTACGGGTGGCCCGGGCGGCAAAATAACCGTTGGAGAGAGCCAGCACCACGTGACTGAAGAAAGAGATCAGGAGACTGCCGGAGAAGATGGTGGCCAGCACCAGCAGCGCTCCAAAGAAGAAAGAGCCTCCCACCTCCCGCCATCCCTTGTGGAGATGGGCCAGTGCATACAGCACCAGGTTGAGGGCCATGGTGCCGGCAATGCCCAGCACCGGCAGGAGAGGGAAGATCAGGAGTCCGCGGAAAAGGAACTCGTAGCCGGCCAGGTAGAGCGCCCACGTGAAGGCATTGAGCAGCACCATCGCCGGCGTCCATGTGACCCGGCGCATCTGGGGGTACTGCTCCAGGCTGGCAGGCGTGCCGGCGACACGCGACACCCCCGCCACGATCAGCACCCAGAAAAGAAGGGAAGGAAGATACCAGACACGCGGCGGCACGTCCACGCCCACATCGCGTACACTGAACGCGGGGAGAGAGGTTTTCAGCAACAGCCAGGGGATCACCCCGAAAAAAAGAAAACCGGTGAGCCGCTCGGCCACCACTACAGCCACTGTGCCACGTCGCTCTGCCGGGATGAGAGGACGCCGCAGGAAAGAGGGGGTGTAAAAGATCAGAACGAAAACCACGAACAAGAGACCCGCGACCAGCAGTACCATGTAATAAATGCCCGGCTCTTTTGTCATGACAGCATCAGGAGGTTATGAACATCCGAAGATAAGAAAAAGAAAGAAATGATGTGTTCACCCGGGTTGATTTGGCCGGTTGACACTGACGATGTATCTTTGCCGGGTATCCTATCATGAGTTTTATGAAAGATAAAAAAGCCTACGCCGGCGAGCTGAACGAACGCTTTAAAAAAGCATCTCCTGAAGAGATCATCGCTTTCTTCCTGAAGGAATTTGACGGGAAGGTGGCGGTGTCGAGCAGCATGAGCGCTGAGGACCAGATCCTGATCCACATGGCTGTGGCCATCGACCCTGCGGTGGAGGTCTTCACCCTGGATACCGGCCGGCTGTTCCCTGAGACATACGATCTGATACAGCGTACCAATGAGCGGTATGGCATAAAGATAAAGGTCTATTTCCCAGATTACCACGAGGTGGAGGAGATGGTCAACAGCAAGGGCATCAACCTTTTCTATGAGAGCGAGGCCAACCGGAAGCTATGCTGTGATGTTCGTAAGCTGCGGCCCCTGGCGCGTGCCCTGGCGCCCCTGGATGCCTGGATATGCGGACTGCGCACCGAGCAGTCGGTGACCCGCATCCTTACCCAGCATGTTGAATGGGATGAGAAGAACGGTTTG
Source organism: Bacteroidales bacterium (assembly GCA_015486475.1). GTDB lineage: Bacteria > Bacteroidota > Bacteroidia > Bacteroidales > VadinHA17 > DRPN01. The sequence continues at coordinate 1,244 of WFRO01000100.1, read as the reverse complement.
ATCAAGGTGAATCCCCTCTCGGAATGGCTGGAGAAAGATGTGTGGAAATATATCCGGGAGCAGGATGTCCCTTACAACCCTCTTCACGACAAAGGTTTCCCCAGCATAGGCTGTCAGCCCTGCACCCGTGCCATCAAGCCCGGCGAAGACCTGCGCGCCGGCCGTTGGTGGTGGGAGACCCCGGAGAAAAAAGAATGTGGATTACATAAGAAATAAGGATAAAGGATAAAGGATAAAGGATAAAGGCTAAAGTAGTTGCAAGGTGCTCCACCTTCGCCAAAGGCTTCGGTGGACAAAGTGGGTGCTGGCCTTGCCCGCCGAAGTCCCCGGTCCCTGAGTAGCCGCAGGCGTACCGAAGGGCGGGACGAAGGCGGGGTGCTGGGTGGAAATGATTGAATGCGTGAATGCGTGAATGCGTGAATGATTGAATGATTGAAAAATCAAAAATCAACATTCAACAATCAAAATTCCTGGCTGCCGCAGGCAGGCATCATTAGGTGTTCATCCTGAAATCTGAAACAATTTAAGTCCTCAAACACAGCCGTCAGGCTGTATCAAACATCCGCGCAGCGGATATCAAACCACAAACATCAAACACTACATTCCAGCCCCCAACCTGGAACCTGGAACCTGAAACCTGGAACCTGAAACCTGAAACCTGGAACTTTTGCCTTTTGCCTTATTACTTCTGCCTTATTACTTCTGCCTTCTCTTACCCTCCCGGTTCCCAGAAAGAGAATTTCAGCATAAAGGTCATGCGGGTGAAGACGGAAGAGCGGTGGTACTCAGCCTGTGTGATGTTTTGTTTCGTATAATACCGGTATTCAAGACTCAGTCTTTTGAAACGGTATCCTCCGCCAAAGAAAAATGTTGTGACGGTGTTCAGATCATACTTGTTGTTGGGGTTGTAAAACATCATATAGTTCTCCCCTGTGTGAAATTCGGGCGCCACGCCGGCCCGTAGAAAAAGTTTCTGGTCCTCTTTCAGAATAAAATAGTAGTTAACTCCCAGGGGGATCTCTATGGCCTGAAAATGAATGGCTGTGGTCTGGTCCAGGGTGGCGTCGTAAATGGAGGAATGGCGGTAGTAATAGTTGCCCTCGGCGAAAAGGCTCAACTTGTAACGATTATGAGGGATGAGATATTCCATCTCCAGCCCGCCGGTGAAGTTGATGTCCTTACCGAAATTGTAATGGTCCGGGAGGTCGTCTATCTGGAACGTGGTGCGGTTCATCAGCAGGGAG
>WFRO01000099.1 GCA_015486475.1 Bacteroidales bacterium | reverse complement strand
CGCCCCGTAGGAGGTGATGTTCTTGACGGTACCTTCGAGGACCTGTCCTTTTTCGAGCTTGGCGATGATCTCTTTTTTCTGCTGTTCCAGTTCGGCTTCGATGAGGGCTTTGTGAGATACCACGACATTCTTGAACTCCTGGTTGATCTTCACCACCTTGAACTCCATGGTCTTGCCCACATACATATCGTAATCCCGGATGGGCTTCACATCGATCTGCGATCCGGGGAGGAAAGCTTCGATACCAAAGACATCCACGATCATACCGCCTTTGGTGCGACATTTGATGTATCCTTTGATCACCTCATCCTTGCCATAAGCTTCGTTGACGCGCTCCCATGAACGGAGGGCCCGTGCTTTCTTGTGGGACAGGATCAGCTGCCCTTTGGCATCTTCCTGGCTCTCCACATATACTTCCACCTTGTCCCCCACTTTCAGGTCGGGATTGTAGCGGAACTCGTTCAGGCTGATAACGCCTTCAGACTTATAGCCTATGTTGACGACCACTTCCCGTTTGTTCATCGAGATCACAGTACCGTCCACCACCTCGTTGGCAGCCACGGTGCTCAGGGTCGCGTCATACATTTTTTCGTATTCGCTCCGTTTGTCGTCGGTGTACTCGTCCATGCCTTTCTCAAACACTTCCCAGTCGAAATCGGGATCGGGTGTGTTTGCAGCCTCCCCGGCTTCTTCGGCAACAGGCTCCGGAGTCTCTTCAGCTACGGGAGCTTCTTCCTTTTCTTCGGGAGCTTCTTTTTCAGCCTCAGGAACTTCTTCAGCAACAACTTCTTCCTTTTTTTCCTTTTCTGCTGTCACCTCTGCAGCGGCTTCCTTTGCTGTTTCTTCTTTTTCAGCCGGTTCACCGGCTTCTTTCTTTTCTTCTGCCTCTGTGGCAGTTGCTTCCACCTGAGCGGTGTCTTCCCTTTTTTCTTCCGCTTTTTCCTCAACAGTGTTCTCTGTTGCTTCAGCAGCGGTCTCTTCACCGGCTTTCACGTTCTCTGCCTGGTTCTCAGGCTTCTCCGGGGTTTGCTGTTCTTGTTTTTCTTTTTCACTCATTACAAAATCCTCTAATAATTAATAAGTTAGACATTATTTATTTGAAAATCGAGGTGCAAAAATAAGATTATTTATCAATATATAAAAGAAAAACATATTATTTCCCCTGCCTGAATCTTTCTATGCTTCTCTCCGTAAGCAGAGTAATGAAAACCCTTCGGGGGATGATTTTTGCAAACGAACGAAGTTTCTTACTTTTGGCGTAGTATTTTTAGAACTTAAATAGTTTCAGATGAAAATATCCATCGTAGGCACCGGTTATGTAGGCCTGGTCACGGGCACCTGTTTTGCAGAGACCGGTGTGGAAGTTGCCTGTATTGACATTGACGAAGCCAAAGTCGCCCGGTTGAAGGAGGGGAAATCCCCCATTTACGAGCCGGGGCTGGAGCCGATGATCCGGCGCAACCTGGAGAAAGGCCGGCTCACATTCACCACGGATATGGCCTCGTCCGTCAAAGATTCGGAAGTTGTTTTCATTGCCGTAGGCACGCCTCCCGATGAGGACGGCAGTGCCGACCTGCAGCATGTGCTCAAGGTCGCTCATGAAGTGGGCAGGCACATGGAGGATTATCTGGTGGTGGCCACCAAGAGTACGGTACCGGTGGGTACAGCCCGGATGGTGCGTGAGGAGATCACCAAAGCCCAGAAGGAAGCCGGCAAAGAGATCCCTTTTGATGTGGTCTCCAATCCCGAGTTCCTGAAAGAAGGGAACGCTGTGCAGGATTTCCTGAAACCCGACCGTATCATCATCGGTCTCGACTCGGAACGTGCTGAAACGATCATGAAGCGCCTTTACAAGCCTTTCCTGCTCAACAACCATCCGATCCTTTTCATGGACATCCCCTCGGCAGAGATGACCAAGTACACCGCCAATGCCATGCTGGCCACCAAGATCAGCTTCATGAACGAGATCGCCAACCTGTGCGAGCTGGTGGGCGCCAACGTGGAGATGGTGCGGAAAGGCATCGGCAGCGATCCCCGCATCGGGAACAAGTTCATCTACCCCGGCACGGGTTACGGAGGCTCCTGTTTCCCCAAAGATGTGAAAGCCCTGATCAACACTGCCAAAAGCAGGAACTACCGTTTTCAGATCCTGGAGGCGGTGGATGAAGTGAATGAACGGCAGAAATCGACCCTTTTCCGCAAGATCAAAGAACATTATGGCACGGATCTCTCGGGCCGTACCTTCGGCATCTGGGGACTCTCTTTCAAGCCACACACCGATGATGTGCGGGAGGCGCCGGCCCTCACGCTCATCCGGCTGCTGCTGGATGCAGGCGCCGAAGTGAGGGCTTACGACCCGGCGGCCATGGAGCAGGCACGGAGGGTATTGGGAGATACCATCACTTACAGCCCCGACCCTTACGATGCCCTCGTCGATGCCGACGCCATGGTGCTCGTCACCGAATGGCCCGAGTTCAGGATCCCCAACTTCAGGGTCATCTCCAAACTGTTGAAAGAGAAAGTGATCTTCGACGGACGCAACATTTACGACCCGGCAGAGATGGAAGAGAAAGGCTTCACCTATTACGGCATCGGCCTCGGAAAAACCAACCACAAATCCTGATCCATGAAACGCATCCTGGTCACCGGCGGCGCCGGCTTCATCGGCTCTTTCCTCTGCGAGCGGCTGCTCGACGAGGGACATGAGGTGATCTGCCTGGACAATTACTTCACCGGCAGAAAAAGAAATATCGTTCATCTCCTCGACCGGCCCTATTTCGAGTTGGTGCGGCATGATGTCACCATGCCCTATTTTGCCGAGGTGGATGAGATCTACAACCTGGCCTGTCCCGCCTCGCCCATCCATTACCAGTACAACCCCATCAAGACCGTCAAGACGTCCGTGATGGGAGCCATCAACATGCTGGGCCTGGCCAAAAGGGTGCGGGCCAAAGTGCTGCAGGCTTCCACGAGCGAGGTGTATGGCGACCCGAAGGTGCATCCCCAGAAAGAGGATTACTGGGGGCATGTCAACCCCATCGGCCAAAGGGCCTGTTATGATGAGGGGAAACGCGCCGCGGAGACCCTCTTTGTGAACTACCACCGGCAGAACGGTGTACGCATTAAGATCGCCCGCATCTTCAACACCTACGGCCCGCGCATGATGGTCAACGACGGACGTGTTATCTCCAATTTTATCGTGCAGGCCCTGCGCCACGAGCCGATCACCCTGTACGGCGACGGCAGCCAGACCCGCAGCTTCCAGTACATCTCCGACCTGGTGGAAGGGCTTGTACGCCTGATGAACACGGAAGATAATTTCACCGGGCCTGTTAATATCGGCAACCCGGGCGAATATACCATCCGGGAGCTGGCAGAGAAGGTGCTGGAGATGATCCCCGGCTCCACGTCGGAGATCGTTTACAGGCCTCTTCCCGAAGATGATCCCATGCAGCGGCAACCGGATATCTCACTGGCCAAAGAAAAACTGCAGTGGGAACCGCGGGTGCCCCTGGAGGAGGGCCTCAGACATACCATTGATTATTTCAGACAAACACTTGAACCATGAAAGGGATCATCCTGGCCGGCGGCTCCGGCACACGTCTCTATCCGGTCACACAGAGCATCTCCAAACAGATCATCCCGGTATATGACAAGCCGATGATCTACTATCCCCTGTCGGTGCTCATGCTGGCAGGCATACGGGACATACTGGTCATCTCCACCCCCCACGATCTGCCGATGTACGAAAAACTCCTGGGTGACGGCAGCCGCATAGGCCTCCGGATCTCGTATGCCGAGCAACCCAAACCCGAGGGACTGGCCCAGGCCTTTATCATCGGCGAGAAGTTCATCGGCAATGATACGGTGGCCATGGTGTTGGGAGACAACATTTTCTATGGTCACGGTTTCGGCCACGCCCTCCTGGAGACAGGGAACAGACTGCAGGAAGGAGGCGTGGTCTTTGCCTATTATGTCAACGACCCCGAGCGTTACGGCGTGGTGGAGTTCGATGAAAAAGGCAATGTGCTGTCCATCGAGGAGAAACCCGATCATCCCAGGTCCAACTATGCCCTGACAGGGCTCTATTTCTTTGATCACACGGCCCCGGCAAAAGCAAAGAGCCTCCGTCCTTCGGCACGCGGCGAGCTGGAGATCACCGACCTGATGAAGAAATATTACGAAGAAAGACGTCTGAAAGTGCAGATCCTGGGGCGCGGCCTGGCCTGGCTCGACACCGGCACCCCCGACAGCCTGTTGCAGGCATCCAACTTCATCGCCACACTCGAGCAGCGGCAGGGACTGAAAGCCTCCTGCATCGAAGAGATCGCCCTGAAAAGAGGATACATAACACGCGACCAGCTACGGGCCATCGCCGAACCCATAAAAAACTCACAGTACGGAAAGTACCTCCTCCACATCCTGGAAGAACGGTACAAAACACTTGATTTTTAAGCATGGAAACAGAAGAAACAGGAATAGAAGGTCTGCTGGTGATCAGGCCCCGGGTATTTAAGGATGCGCGGGGATACTTTTTTGAGAGCTACAACGACCGGGAGATGCGCAGCAAAGGACTGCACTTCTCCTGGGTGCAGGACAACCAGTCCAGATCGGGCTACGGAGTGATCCGCGGTCTTCATTTTCAGCTGGAGCCCTATGCCCAGACCAAGCTGGTGCGCGTGCTCCGCGGGGAGATCCTGGATGTAGCCGTCGACCTGCGCAAAGACAGCCCTACCTACGGCAAGTGGAAAAGTCTCGTCCTCTCCGAAGATAATTTCCTGCAGTTGCTCATCCCCAAGGGGTTTGCTCATGGGTTCTCCGTACTGAGCGATGAGGCGGTGGTCTTTTACAAGTGCGACCAGTTCTACCACCCCGCCTCCGACAAAGGCATACGCTATGACGACCCTGCCCTGGCCATCGACTGGCAGATACCGCAGGAAAAGATCATCGTCTCGGAAAAAGATAAAAAACTACCGCTGCTGGAAGAGGCAGAACTGAATTTCTGAGATTTTCACAAATTGAACAGCCCGGAATAGGTCAGGGCGACACCCGGAATAAAATGTTCCTCCGTGATAAAAGCGGTCACCAGATGTGCCGGGATCTCTTCAAAGTATGCATTGAATACTTTGATACCTTCGGGAGCCGCATCCCACACCTCTTCCGGCGGACCTCCTGATAAATTGACATCCTCGGGGATCGTTCCTTCGTCGCTCATTACAAACTTACGCGTGTCAGCCAACACATATACAGGTATTCCCTCCTCTCTCGCCAACAGACAGATAGCATAGGAACCTGTCTTGTTGACAAAACTATCCGGATACACCTTGTCAGCCCCCAGTAAAACCATGTCCACGCCGGAAAACAGACCGGAGACCGCACTGTCTGTCCCGAACCACACCTCATATCCCAGATCGCGGAGACAGAGCGCCTGTTGCCGTCCTTCCAGGGCAGGGCGTGATTCCGTTTGCATCAACACCATTTCCTCTGTGGGGAACTCCTTTGTCAGCATCCGGAAAAATTCACATATCGTTCCGCTGTGGCTGTGCAACAAATAACGAAAGATCCCGGGCTGATCCATCCCCGGTACCGAGGAAAGGAAGTTCCGGTAGATCCTTTTATCTACGTCCGCCCATTGCTTCCGGTAGTCCAGGATGGCATCCAGGATCTTCTCGACCATCCCTTTCCCGGGGGTCCGCAATCTGTATACAAGATGATCCGTAAAATGTCCCAGCACGGCAAAGGAGCTCATCTCCTCCCTGAACCGTAAAAACATATCGATCACTTTCCTTTGCTCACCAACCTGCACTACGTCCTCTCCTTCTTTCAGAACAGAAAGAAGTCCTTCTTCCAGCTTCCTCTGGAGCGTAGCCGAACCGGAAACATTGTCGGCAGCGACCTCATCCAGGACTTTCTTTATATTATTCGTCAAACTCATCCTTCAAACTTCAAGAGAATCAAGACGCGCATATTGCGCGTCTCTACCATGTTCGGTGTTCGGTGTTCATTGCTTTCGCCCTTACAGGGCTATGGAATTGTTTTCTTATGATGATCGGGCGCTGCCCGATCCTGGTTGCTTACGCCCCTTCGGGGCTGGCTCATCTTTCATAGCTCCCTACTCCTTACTACATTTCCTTACCGTTATATGGACAAAGCGGTGCTTTGTCCCTTACGGTATTCGCGCTCATCAACTCATCGCTCATTAACTCATTGCTCATCGCTGACTCTTCCCACTGTTCGCCCTTCATCCTTCATCCTTCATCCTTCATCCTCCCAGTCCAGCAATCTCTTTTCTCCCTCGATCTTTTGAATATCTCCGATCTCCTGGGTCACCTCCAGAACGCCCCGGTAACTCCCTTTCCGGTCGCGTACGGCAAAGTACCGGATCAGCAGATAATCCTCCTTCATGTGGATCCAGAAAGAGGCTTCATCCTTCTCCCCTTTCCGGAACGCCTCCACGATCTTCTCCACGATATGCACACTGTCGGGAGGATGGCAGTTCTGCACCTTGCGGCCAATGATGGACACACTGCGGTGAAAGACCCGCTTTTTTGGCATGGAGAAAAAACGCACCTCGTCGTTCTCATCCACATAGGTGATGTCCACCGGCAGATGATTGAACATCAGTGCGATCTGCTCCGGTGTCACCTCCCCGCTCCCAAGGTTCACGATCCGCCCGTCATCCACGCTTTTTATATCTCTTCCTCCCGCCTTCTTCTCTGCCTCAGGCCGGACAAAAGGAAAGTCCAGGTCCAGACTTTCCCGTGTCATCGTCTCCAGCACCTCTCCCGGCATACGCTCCAGCATTACCGGGATCAGGATATGGTCGTCGCGGAAAACAATGGTATGCATATTGTAATAGCTGTCGCCCAGGAACCTGTTGAAAGCCTTAAGATCAAAAGGCTCCCGTTCCAGTTCGGCGATCAGGCCTTTCAGCTCCTGGCGTATATCATCATGGTACGACCACATCACCTGCGCACAGCGCCAGTCGTCCCAGTGCTTTTCCAGGGCCGGGAAGAGCACGTTCTCCTTGATCTCATACATCTTCACGAACTGTTCCACCTCGCGGAAGCCCCCGAGCAGCTCTTTCAGGAGGGCCTTATCGGAGGGATCCTTGTTGATCTGCGTATTTTTCGGGCGCAGGACAGCCAGTTTCTTTTTCAGTTCGGCATTGTTGCGCTGCAGCAGGTCGAGGAAGGATCCTTTCTCCGGCTTCAGGGCAGGATATTCCCGGATCCTGATCTGGAAGAGGTTGAGCATCTTGTTGATCCCCACCTTCAGCTCTTCCAGCGGGATCTCCATCTGAAAGAGCCGGTCGACAGCCGTGATGATATCGGAAGGCACCAGGGTCTTGAAGAGGAACCGGTATTCTTTCATCAGCTCAATGCCTTTGGCTCCCGCGATCAGACGCTTCGTAAAATCCGTAAAGGCAGTGATCCGTTCTTCCCTGTTGTTGCTGAACTCTGACATATATATATTCGTTTATGTGCTTGCCCCGTATGGATCCCGCGATCCGTCCCGGAGAAAGCCCTTTATTGCTCCACCGGAGTTATTTTTATCATCACCACGCCGTGCGAAGGGACTTTCATTTCAATGCTCTTGTCGAAGGTGCCCAGGTCTTTCTGCCGCCACAGGTCGCGGATCCTGTATTTCCCGCTCTTCAGTCCCAGATCCGCCAGGCTCACGGTCATTTTCTTTTTTTCTTTCCCCAGGTTAAATATCCCGGCCGCATGCGACCCGTCAGCCAGCGGCCTGACCCAGTACTGGATATTATCTTTGTTATAGACAGGCAGGGCGGCCTTCCCCAGCGGGTCCTGATCGACGGCCAGCACCTCATCGTTGGTGAGGAGACTCATGGTGAAGTCGTCCAGGCGTGTGAGATCGCATCCTATCAGCAGCGGCGCTGCGAGAAGGCTCCACAGGCTGATGTGGGTATACTGTTCATCGGGTGTCAGGCGCGAGGGCCGTATGTTCGGTCCCCAGCCGACCCAGCCCACCACCAGCATATCAGGATCGTTCCAGTGGCCGGGCGAGGCAAAGGGAGCGGCAGTTCCCTGCCGGAAGCCTATGCCCGACATGCTTTGCCAGGTGTCGGTGATGTCGCCGGTCGTGCGCCACAGGTTACCCCCCACTTTGGCGCCCCATTCCCACACACGTCCCATACCATACTGACAGAGGGAATACACAATATCCCTGTCGACAGCATCCAGCGCCTTGCGCATGAGAATATAGGGTTTCTGCAGTTCCGCCAGGCTGTTGTCTTTGGCTATGCGACCATAGGAACACCAGTCGTATTTGATGTAATCGATCCCCCAGCCGGCCCAGGTCTTCGCATCCTGGTACTCATGTTCATAGGAACCCAGGTAGCCGCCACAGGTGAGCGGACCGGGACTGGAATAGATACCCAGCTTAAGCCCTTTGCCGT
>WFRO01000098.1 GCA_015486475.1 Bacteroidales bacterium | reverse complement strand
GGTTTGTCACCTCCGACGGCCAGTAATTCATCTGGATATTGATGTTGATATGGTAATCGGCATTCCAGGGCGGGTTGAGGCCGTCGGCCCACAGTCCCTGCAGGTTGGCCGGCAGGTCGCCGGGGCGTGAGCTGCTGATGAGCAGATACCGTCCGAACTGAAAATAAAGGGCTGCCAGGGAAGGATCCAGGATACCGTTCTTTTGTGCCGCAATACGTTCATCCGCAGGAAAAGCAGCCGCCTCCGTGCGGGGCAGCGTCAGCGTGACACGGTCGAACAGGCTGTGAAGATCTTTCTCGTGCTCCTGCAGCAGTGTCCGGTAATCCTTTTTCACCTCAAGGGCCTGGTACCCGTTACATTTCCTGGCCGGGTTATCCCCGAAATAATCAGTTGCTGCCACCAGCCGCAGTTCTACGCTGTCGGCGTCTTCTATGCGCAGATGATGTGCTGCGGGGATCACCTTCCCGCCGTGGGCCAGCACCTGCAACCGTGTCTCATAGTTCACTCCTTTACCATCACGTATCGCCTGCACCATCGTGATGCCGGCAGGTGTCACCACCACCTCCTCCCCCTCGCCGGGACGGGAGAGGGCGATGTCACAGGTGATCATGCCCGGAGCGTCGGCGGTGGCCAGCATCACCAGGGTCTGCGCCGGCGCCGAAGAAAAAACCGTCCGCTCGTAATGTACACCACCAGCCGTAAAAGTGGCCTTCACCAGTCCGTTGGCCAGTTGCAGCTCACGACGGTAGTCCCTGTAACCTTTCACCCCCTCAAAGCGAATGTTGAGATCTCCCAGGGTCTGGTAGGTGTTGGTACCCGTGGGAAGACGCTCCGCCAGCAGATGCTCCGAGCACATCTTCTGAGCTTCTGTATATTTTCCTTCGAAGAGGAGCTTCCGGATGCGGGGAAGGTATTTGTAGCCGTCCGGCTTGTCATGGTAGTCGGCGCTGTGGGTCCATACACTCTCCTCGTTGAGCTGGAGCCGTTCCTCCTCCACACCGCCGAAGACCATGGCCCCCAGCCGCCCGTTACCTACCGGCAGCGCCTCGGTCCAGTGGTCCGCCGGATGCCGGAACCACAAGGTCGTCTCCTGAGAAAATACGATCCCCACCCCCCACAGAGCCAGGAAAAAAAGAAGAAACTTTTTCATAAAAATATTTTAAGACATTTCCATCCCACCTCTGTCGGGCCAAGCATTCAATTCCGACTTCGCTCCTTTGGAGCTTCGTCGGACAAAGCATTCAAACATTCAAGCATTCACTCATTCACTCATTACCCCACCAGTCCTTCTTCCTTATGCTTTGCTGCGATATCATCCGCCAGGCGGTCGATGGCCTGGAAGGTCTCTTCGGTGGGAGCTCCTTTCTGCACCACAGGCTCGAGTATCTCTGCCTTCATATCCTTGACCAGTCCGGAGAGTACCGGCACGCTCCTGTCAGCCCATCCGTACGATCCCATCACGGAGATGAACTTCACTTTGGGACGCAGGGCGTTGGCCAGATAGGCGGCATAGACCGCTGCCGGATGGGGACCGCCCAGCACGGTGGGGCTGGCGATGACCACCGTGGCAGCATCCACCAGGGCGATGGCCAGTTTACCCAGATCCACCACCTCCAGGTTGAACTGCTGCACCTCCACCCCCCGGTCGATGAGGGCACCTACCAGGTGCTCGACCATCAGGCGTGTGCTCTCATGCATAGAGATATAAGGCAGGACGACCAGGTTCTTCGGCGGAGCATCCACCCATTCTTTGTGGGCTTCGATGATCAGGGCCGGCTCGCGGTAGATAGGTCCGTGGCTGGGAGCGATCATATCGATATCCAGCGCCAGCACCTTCTGCAGGTTCTTGCTGATGATCCTCCGGAAAGGCATCATGATCTCGGCATAATAACGTTTGGCCGCCTCATACACTTTGATCTTGTCTTTGACGAACAGATCACTGGTAGCCAGATGGGAGCCGAAGAAATCGCAGCTGAAAAGGATCCGCTCCTCTTCCAGGTAGGCGGTCATCGTCTCCGGCCAGTGCACCCATGGCGTATGGACAAAACGGAGCGTCCTGTTTCCCAGAGAAAGGGTCTCCCCGTCCCCGACCGTGATAAATACATCTTCCGGCAGGTGCAGCAGGTCCATCTCCATGCCCTTGCATTTGGGGCTCACCACTACTTTGGCTTCCGGGAATTTCTCCAGCACAAAAGGAATGCATCCCGAGTGGTCCTGCTCGGCATGGAGCGATACAATATAATCCAGCTTGTCAACCATTTCCAGTTGCTTCATGAACTCCTCCTTCATGGAGGGCTCGTCGGTATCTATCAGCACCGTTTTCTCACTTCCTTTGATCAGATAGGCATTGTAGCTGGTGCCATCCGGCAGGGGGATCAAGGCATCGAACATACGGCGGTCCCAGTCGATGGAACCCAGACGGTAAATATTTTCTTTAACTTTTATTGGATTCATTGCTTTACGTTTTTGGTTATCGGATCATAATTATTAAGAATCGGTCAAAATTACTAAAAAAACCCGTCCCGGCCTTCATATTTTAGGAGAATGTTTGGGATCATCATCGAGTGCATACCTGATAATTTTGTATCTTTCCGCAACCAATCAACGATCTTTCCCGCTATGAAACCAACGACTTTCTTCTTCCGGATCCTTCTGTTTTCAATGTTGATCCTTTCTTTTTCCTGTGGTCATGATCAGGAAAAGACCCTTTTGCCCGGTATCCAGAAGGACCATTCCGTGCTTCTGCCCAATCATTACCGGCTGACCCCTGCCGGCACCCAGATCCCGGTGGGCGACCTGCCGCTGAACATGGTCATCAGTCCCGGTGGCCGCTACCTGGCCGTCACCAACAACGGTTACAGCGAGCAGTTCGTTTCGCTGATCGACCTGGCCACGCATAAACAGGTGCAGACCCTGCCGGTGACCGCCTCCTTTTTCGGGATCGCTTTTAACGAGGGAGGCACGAAACTTTTCGTCTCGGGAGGAGGTCATAACAAGATCTATATCTTTTCTACGGATGACGGGCAGCGGTTCACCGGCCGGGACTCCATACAGCTAAGCCCTTATCCCGGCTGGGAATGGTTTATCACGGGTCTGGCCCCGGCAGAGAACGGGGACATCCTGTATGCAGCCACCAAAACGCACAAAGCGCTCTTTAAGATCTCTGTTCCGGAGAAAAAGATCCTCGACACCCTGCAGTTCGATCATTTTCTCTATGACGTACTGATCACCCCCGACCATAAAAAACTGTACGTCAGCGTCTGGGGAGGCAGCGCTGTGGCTGTGGTGGATGCTGCCACCCTGCAGCTTACGAAGCTGATCTCTACAGGCGATCATCCCAACAAAATGGTGCTTTCCGATGACGGACGTCTCTTCGTGGCCTGCGCCAATACGGATAATGTCACGGTCATCAATACGGAGAAAGACGAGGTCACGGCCACCATCTCCCTCCTGCCTTATGAAGGAGCTCCTTACGGCAGCACGCCCAACGGCCTGGCCCTCTCGCCGGACGGCAAAACGCTCTATGTGGCCAATGCCGGCAACAATGATGTAGCGGTGGTGGATGTCTCCTCCTCTCACCCCACAGTAACGGGTCTTATCCCGGCAGGCTGGTATCCCACGGCCGTAGCTGTCAACGATACGACCCTGTATATCGCCAATGGCAAGGGCATCACCTCCAAACCCAATCCGGAAGCGCCCCAGCCCACAACACGTGACGGAAAAAGAGGCCAGTACATAGGTCGCCTGCTGTGGGGCACGGTTTCGGTGATACCCCTGCCTTCTGCAGATAAGCTCAGGGAGTACACAGCCCGGGTGCGTCATAACAACCGCTGGGACGGCAGCCAGCATACAGAGAACAACCATGCCATTCCGGCGCCGGGAGGCACCTCCCCCATCAAACATGTCATATACATCATCAAGGAGAACCGCACCTACGACCAGGTGTTCGGCGACCTGCCCCAGGGCAACGGAGACACCTCGCTGGTGCTTTTCGGCCGGAAAGTATCGCCCAACCATCACAAGCTGGCAGAGACCTTTGTCCTGTTTGATAATTTCTATGTGGATGCTGAGGTGAGCGCCGACGGCCATGAGTGGTCCACGGCGGCAGTAGCCACTGATTTCGTTGAGAAGACATGGCCCTCCATTTACTCCGGCCGCGGCAAGGGCTATCCTTCGGAGGGGAACTACCCCATCGCCTTTCCCACCAACGGCTACCTCTGGGATGAGGCTGCCCGCAGAGGGATCACCTACCGCAGCTATGCCGAGTTCATCAAGATAGGACGCAATGAAAAAGGGGACTACTACTACACAACGATGAAGACCCTGCAGGACCATTTTGATCCGGATTTCCGGCCATGGGACCTGACCTACCCGGACACCCTGCGTGCCGCTGAGTTCATCCGTGAGATGAAAGAGTACGAAAAGAAAGGGGACTGGCCGCAGCTGATGATCATGCGCCTGCCCAACGACCATACCTACGGCACCGCCACGGGCCGGCACACCCCACGCTCGATGATGGCCGACAACGACCTGGCCCTGGGCATGGTGGTGGAGGCCGTCTCCCACAGCAAGTTCTGGAAAGAGACCGCGATCTTCGTCCTGGAGGACGATGCCCAGAACGGTCCCGACCATGTGGATGCCCACCGTTCTCCCCTCCTGGTGGCTTCTCCCTGGGCCAAAAGAGGATGGGTGGACCACAACATGTATTCCACTACCAGCGTACTGCGCACCATCGAGCTGATCCTGGGCCTGGAGCCCATGAGCCAGTTTGATGCCGCCGCCTTCCCCCTCACCACCGCCTTCACCGACAAGCCCGACTACACTCCTTACACCAGACTGCAGAACACCTGGCCTACCGACCGCATCAACAGCGACAATGCCTACGGGGCGAAAGCATCAGCCCTGATGGACTGGGACGAGGAAGACGAGACCCCCGAACAGCCCCTCAACGAGATCCTCTGGAAATCGATCAAAGGAGCTGACAGTCCTATGCCGAGGATCAACAATCTAAGGTATAAACAGTTGTTTAATCTATAGTTTCAGGTTCCAGGTTCCAAGTTTCAGGTTCCAGGTTCTTGGTTCTTGGTTCTTGATTCTTGATTCTTGATTCCTGGTTCTTAGGATATTCATCCCTAAAACTTCACAGACCAGGAAAGCTCTGTGCCGGGGCCTTTGAAGGTGATAGCGGCCCAACTCCCCGTGTCTGCCTTGTTGCTTTTCACCTGCACGGTGGTCTCACCCCCCTGCATCGAAGCTTCCGCCTTGGAGAGAGAAAAGCCTTCCGGCACATATACATATAAGGTATAGGGATCTCCTTTAATGATCTCCGAGCGTCCGCTCAACACCTTTTTGTCTTTGTCCCATTTCATCTCTTTCAGGCTGACGGTGCCCGTGAGATGCCGGGAGGTAGCCATCACCAGGGGCCGCTCCTGCAGGGGAAGGATCACCAGGACCTTCACACCGTGGGAAGGGACGCCGAGGGTAACGTTATCTTCACCTATGCCCAGGAGAAAAGCGTTCCAATAGTCGAAGAGCAGATATTTTTTTCCCGGCGCAAGGCCCAGATCTTTCAGGAGAGAGATACTTTTTATAGTATCTGCATCCCCCCAGTTGTAGAGGGCTGCCACATCGTACATCCCTGCCACCCCGTTCACCTTCAGATCAAGGATGCGGGGAAACGAGGAGGGGCGCGGCCGCACCACGGCCTGGCAACGGTAAGGATACAGGTCCATGGCATGGATGGGACGCGTGGGCATGGTCTTGCGGTACAGTTCCAGCCGGTCCGGAGGCAGCTCATTGGCGATCATCTGGTGGATCTTCCTTTTAAAACGGTTGCGCGGCGGCGGATCGGCCATAAAATCACTGGCGATATATGCCTGCCCCGACAGAGAGATGGTGGTAGCTATGGTTCGGGCCTCATCTGCATTCAGCGGAGGCCTCAGCTGTACATTGTCCGGATCGGACCACCAGCAGATACCGTTGAGGTAATTGGCGCCGAAGAGGGAAGTGAAAAAGTTGTACATAGACATGCCACTGTACTTCGAGGGTGCCCACTGGGCCAGGTCGTCCCCGCCGGTACGGGAGCCGTCGAAGAGACCGAAACCACAGCCCACCTCGTGCATGGCACACCCCAGGAGGTAGGTGGTATCACCCATGATCTCCCGGATATTCTCCAGCACACTGCGGTAAACCACGCGGCTGTCGAGGGTCGAGTCATACGCCTGCGCCCTGTTCTTGTCGTAATAATCCATCCAGGTACCCCAGCCGCCGGCTTTGAGGTATTTGAGTCCCCACTCCTGCACCAGCGTGTCGAACAGAGGCCTCAGATGCACTTTCATCACCTCCGGATTGGTGAAGTCCAGCCGCACCACGGTCGTGTCGGCCGAGCAGCAGGCCCCCGAGAGTTTTCCTTTTTTATTACGCAGGTAAAAGTTATCCGGGTATTTTTGGGCCATCGAAGGACGGGCGTAATTGTCCCCGTG
>WFRO01000097.1 GCA_015486475.1 Bacteroidales bacterium | reverse complement strand
TTCATTGACAGCCACCTTCATTTTCTGGAAGGAGGCTTCGATCTGACCTCTGTGCATCTCCGTGATGCCAAAACGCCCGAAGAATTTATAGACCGCATAGCAGCCTACACCAAAAACCTTGCGCCGGGCGCATGGATCCTGGGCGGGAAATGGGATCATGAGAACTGGGGAGGGACACTGCCTACCCGCGAATGGATCGATTCCGTCACTCCGGACAACCCGGTCTTCGTAAGCCGCCTGGACGGTCACATGGCGCTGGCCAATTCGCTGGCGCTGAAGCTGGCCGGCGTGAACGATAACACGGCGGATGTGGCAGGGGGCAGCATAGTGCGGGATCAGCACGGCAGGCTCACGGGTATCCTCAAGGACAACGCCATGTCGCTGGTGTACGACAAGATCCCCGAGCCCACGGCGGCACAGGTGGATACTGCCCTGGCCCATGCCATGAGGTATGTGGCATCCAAAGGAGTGACCTCGGTGGTTCATATGGTAGGACATCTGGATGCCCTGGAGAAGGCCCGCGATCATCATGCACTGATCACCCGCCTCTATGTGGCCTGGCCCCTGGCCGACTGGCAGGGACTGGTGGATAAGATCAAAAAAGAGGGTCGCGGCGACAAGTGGCTGCGGATAGGAGGGCTCAAAGGCTTTGTGGACGGATCCCTGGGCTCTCATACGGCGGCCTTCTTCGAACCCTATGCCGACGCCCCGGAGAAAAGGGGATTCTTTGTGAACGCTCCTGAAGATCTTTACCGGTGGATCTCCGATGCCGACAAGGCGGGCCTGCAGGTCATGATCCATGCCATAGGCGACAGCGCCGTGCATTTCCTGCTGGACACCTATGAGCGTGTGGAAAAAGAGAATGGGGAGCGGGACAGGAGGTTCAGGGTGGAGCATGCCCAGCATCTAATTCCGTCCGATATCGGCAGATTTGCCGAGCTGGGTGTCATACCGAGCATGCAACCCTATCATTGCATTGACGACGGCAGATGGGCGGAAAAACGCATCGGTCCCGAAAGGATAAAGACCACGCATGCCTACAAGTCTCTTTTCGACTCGGGGGCCCGGGTGGCTTTCGGCAGCGACTGGCCCGTGGCGCCCCCCACACCGATCGAAGGGATCTATGCGGCCCTCACCCGCCGGACCCTCGACGGCAAAAACCCCGGAGGATGGGTGCCGGAACAGAAGATCTCCCTCGAACAGGCGCTGACAGCCTATACCGTCAACGGCGCCTACGCCTCTTTCCAGGAAGACATGAAAGGAAGCCTGGAGCCCGGCAAACTGGCGGATTTTGTGGTGCTGGAGAAGAACCTTTTTGAAACGGACCCGGTGGAGATCAAGGATGTGAAAGTGCTCCAAACCTGGGTGGGAGGAAAGAAAGTGTTTGATATACAAGATAATAAAAGATAATACGGATCCTGCCGTGCTGGGAATATCGCCTGCCTGCCGCAGGCAGGAATATTGAACACCGAACACCGCCTGCCTACCGGCAGGCAGGAATGACGAATTCTGATTTTTGAATTTTGATTGATGAATGGGTTCACGCGAAGGGCGCAAAGAATTCCGCAATGCACGCAGAGAGTTTAGATGATCGATGCCGGCCTGTCGTGGCAGGAATATCGAATACCGAATACAGAAGATCGAATAATGAATATTGTTGCCACATGAAAAAGTTCCTGAAGATCCTGGGCTGGTCGCTGGCCACCCTGGTGGCGATCCTGATCCTGGTGGCGGTCTGGGCGCTGCAGAAGGTGGATTACACGCCTTACTGGGAGACCCCCTGGTACGCCGCCACCCGGGCCCGCCTCGACAGCCTCACACATACCGCCCATCCTGAGCGGGGCCGTCTGTATGCCGGCTTTGCGAAGGTGAGCATCACACCCCGTCTGGGCGCTCCGGAGGACGATCCCCGCACCGGCGCTTTCCGGGCCGTTCCCCTGGCCGGCTTCGGCGACCGGGAAGGCCGGCCTGCCGAAGGCATCCACGACAGCATCTTCATCAGGGCCATCGCCCTGAGCACAGGCCGCGACACCCTCGTGCTCATCGCCTCCGACATCCTCATCGTGCCGGAGAATGTCTCGTCGGCAGCCACGGCATCCGTGCATAAAAAACTCGGGCTCCGGCGCGGGAACCTCTTTTTTTCCGCCACGCACACCCACTCCAGCGTGGGTGCCTGGTCGGACAAGTATGTAGGCAAGGAGTTTGCCGGCGACCCCAACGCTGCGGTCGTCGCGTGGCTGGCACAGCAGTACAGCGCGGCCATATCACAGGCCGTGCAGGACCTGCAGCCGGCGGCCCTGGCCTCCGGTACCCTCAACCTGCCACAATATGTCAAGAACCGCCTCGTCGGCAATAAAGGCTTCAAGAACGGCCAGTTCGCCTGGCTGACGGTGCAACAGGCCGGCGGCCGCCGGGCCGTGCTGGGCTCCTATGCAGGCCATCCCACCACGCTGGGGGGCTGGAACATGCTCATCAGCGGCGACTACCCCGGCTACTGGGAACGCAGGATGGAGAAGAACGGTTACGACCTGGCCGCTTTCTTCGCCGGCCCCGTGGGGAGCCACAGCGTACGCAGCCGGGGGGAGAAGTACGACAAGCCGAAGTTCGTGGGCGAGGCCCTCGCCGACAGCCTGCTGCAGCACCTCTCCTCCCCCGCCTTGCAGGACACCCTTACCCTGGAAAGCCTCACCCTGCAGATGGCGCTGCCGCCGTTCCATGTGCGGGTCACCGACAACCTGCGCCTGCGCCCCTCGCTGGTGAAAAAGATCTTTCCGCCCGTGGGGGATGTCTATCTGCAGACGGCCCGCCTGGGGGATATGATCTGGATCACCGCGCCCTGCGATTTCTCCGGCGAGCTGGCCCTCGACTACCAGGCCGCCGCCGAAGCCCGGGGACTGAAAGCCATGGTCACCAGCTTCAACGGAGCGTACGTGGGATACATCATCCCCGGCAAATATTACCACCTCAACGAATACGAGTCGCGTCTCATGTCGTGGTTCGGGCCTTATACGGGGCCTTATTTTGATGAGATGATCAGGAGGATGATGAGGAAGCTGTAAAGGAAGCTTAAAGGACGAAGAAAGAAGTTCCAGGTTCCAGGTTCCAGGTTCCAGGGCCAGACCACCTGGCTACTTAATTTCGCGACCAACGGGAGCTAATTTCTACTTAATTTCACAAGCGCAGCGAGTAAATTTCGCGAGGACGTCCGCTTTCGTCCCGATTCGGGACTACGAACGGAATGTTGATTTCTGAATGAGAGGGGGAGATCCCGTATTTGTAAATTCGGCGGGATAGATTAATTTTGATCTTTGTGATCTCTTATCTAAACCATTCCGTCATGAAAAATATCCATTCTCTTTTTCTCGCTCTGGCAACGGCCGTTTTTTTCTTTCTCACCTCCTGTTCCTCCCCTACTGCACAAGAGGAAAGCTCCTTCAACCTCCCTCCGGGTCATTACCCCGGCGATCCTGCTGAGAATTTCGCCCCCGTACTGCATCCCGGAGGAAAGAGCACCCGCAACCTGGCCCTGCTCCGGGCCTCATGGCACTCATCTTCTTATGATTATAATCTGACTGCCCAGCTCATCACCGACGGCGTCGTGGATACAGCCATGCCGTGGACCCTCACGGCTGCCACCAGCGCGGAAGCGCCCCTGAACAAAAGGGTCAGGGAGATGCTGACCGACGACAACCCCGTCACCACCGTACATATCCCCGGGTCCCATGCCTGGGTGCAGATAGGTCTGCAGGGCCGCAAAACCCTTCCGGCCATCAACGGCATCGTCCTGAAGATCCCGCTGCGGGGCGTTTATAATGGTAAAAAGGGACCCTGGCAGTACCTTGCCGCCGGATCCGATGACGGAAAAACCTGGACCGTGCTGGGCCAGAAAAAAGGATACGGCAGTCTGGCGGACACCACCCTTTTCCCTCTGGGAGATATTTTCCGGCCTGTCATCCGTTTCAAAAAGGCGGAGACCTACCGCTATTACAAGGTGATCCTGCAGTCGCCCCTGCTGGAGGCCTGGAACATCGGCGAGTTCATCCTCCTGCACGATGGCAGACCTCTTGAGATCAAGCCTTCCTATCATTTCACGAGTGCGTGGATGAGTGAGGACAACAAGCCGCAGTGGCTCCTCACCGACCTGGGCGTCTCCTCGCGCATCGACAGTATCGTCCTTCACTGGATACGTCCGGCCCTGGCGGGCAGGATAGAGGTTTCCGAAGACAGAAAAAGCTGGCAGGAGATCACCACATTGCCTGCCGTCACCTCCCGGATCATGCGCATCATCCCCGGCACGCCTGCCCGGGGGAGATACGTACGTCTCTCCTTAAAAGATCCTGCCGACGGAAAGCATTTTGTCCTGAGCGAGATGAAAGTCTTCGGCAAAGGAGGCATGGTACCAAAACCCGTCCC
>WFRO01000096.1 GCA_015486475.1 Bacteroidales bacterium | reverse complement strand
GCCTCCGCCGTAAAAGCCCACTTGTAAGCCGAGGTGACCTGCCTGGAATAGTCAAAATATGTTTTCAGGGCCCGGGCCGTGCTGCCGGTATAAGCGCTGGAACCGTTGGGACCGTAGCTCATGTTGATCGACACACCACAATGATACATAAGCGTGGCCACCGGCGTATTGTAATCCGACAAAGCATCGGGCATGGCAGACCAGTCGTAGTAGGTATGGGCAAAATCCGCCGACTGCTCACCATAGGTGTAATGGGTATAGGAATGCTCCCCGGAGCCGTAGTCGGGATAGTTCCAGTATTTCATTACCTGAGCCATCGCCACAGCCACACAACCCACCCACACATGACCATCCTGGCCACCGGTAGTGGTGGCCGGGCAGAACTCATTATAATACCGGCCCTGGTTCCAGCGTGTAGTGAGCAGAGGAGCCACCTCCTGTATCTCTGTGACCCCCTTGGCCGGCGGGGCCAGGTAGCGCCGCCACAGCTTTTTTACCTTCGGCAGGGACTCCTGCTTTCCTTTCAGGGCATACCTGATCTGGCGCTCCGTCACCTCCAGCCATTCGGCCAGAGCATCCGGCAACGGAACCAAGGTGGAAAAAGAGGACTCTGTGGAGTATGCCAGCACCGGCCGCAGATGGTCATCGCCGGAAACAAGAACAAAACCTTTACGGCCGGTAACATTGTAAACATAATACAACAAGGTATCCCCCGCCTTTTGCTTCCTGAAAAGCTGCAACCGGATCTCTCCGGGAGCTACTCCTTTCCGCAGGGAGATCCGCTCCTGCAGGAAATTTTTTGCAACGGCGGAGGCTGTCAGTGTGTCCACCTCTTTAGCATCAGCCAGGAAAGCAAATGAAAAAAGGGATACAACAAGCAGCAGTGTTCTCATGATCTTTCAACGAAAGGGTTATTTTATTGACTAACAAGCCTCTCTTTTGGTTGCACATCCACCCTCCTCCTTCGCCGATCCTCGTCTATCCTTTTTTGTTCATCCTTCTTCATTCATCGATCGTCGATCACAGATCATCCTTTGTCCTATTTCGATCGTCATTCATCCTTCATCGATCATCGTTCATCCTTCAAAACACTCCCGGCAGGATCTTGTACGGCACCTGCTTTGTATATTCCTCCCAGTATTTCCCGTATTTGAGGCGGCAGCGTTTGTCATCCCTCCGGGCACGATGTACGAGGAGGAGGGTAAGGTAAAAGACATAAAAGTAGGGGATGATGCCTCCGGCCAGGGCGGGCAGCGACCAGCAGAGGGCCCCCAGGATCTCGCCCACATAGTGGAAATGGCGGGCGATGCGCCACCAACCGTCCACCAGGAGGATACTCTCCCGCTCCTCTCCCTTGTCGTCGGTGTACCTCGCCCGGATGATACGGGCCGGATGTCCCCAAATGTTATAGTTGCCGTCATGCTCCCGCACCCGGATGCGCTGCCGGTTCATGGAGGTCTTGCTCCAGAAAGAGAACAATCCCACCCCGACGAACAGGACCGACAACACCGGGCCTATGTGTATGGGATGGTTGACCAGCCAGTGGGCCGTAAGTGTATAGACCGATGGCACCCACACCATCACACCCCAGATCAGATAATAGCCGGCCCGGTCCACCTGAATGTCCATGGTTTTGAAGTACCCCGATTCATAGTAAAAGAAGATCCCCACATACACCAATTGCAGGAACACGGAGACGATCATCGAATCGCTGACCGTGCCATACATCTCGTGTTGTTTAGCGGCAAAGGCAAGGATCAGCAGGGGCCACGACATCATCCCGAAACGGCAGTTGGCAAAATGCTTGACATTGATGCCCAGGATGTGGGGATACAGATCGGTGCCCCAGTAATAGTCAAACAGGAAACTGCCGGTGGTGCCGCTGTCGGGGGTGGTGGGACAGCAGAGGCCTTTCACATAAAGCAAAAGCGTAAAAGAAAGGCTGAAGATGTTCAGCGCCCCGAGGATCTCCCCGAAATGGTCGTAGATCATCGCCGGCCGGAAGAGCTTCATCTGATAGCCCAGCAGCCAGAAAAGGAAGAGGGAGACCAGGAAGGCGGCAAAACCATTGTTCCGGTACACAGGCGTATATCCTTTAGGTGTGACGGGACCCTGCACCTTCTTCCCCGGCAGGATCTTCATCAGCACCAACTCGGTGGCGGCAAAGATGCCCAGGATCGACCAGGCCGTGGAGGAACCCCAGAAAACGGGTCCCCACATCTTCCACAGACCACCGAAAAAACCATGATCACGGAAAAAGCGGAACAATTCGCTCACCGAACCGTGCAGATGCTGATCGGTGTACCATAGGATGATCGCCACGGGGGGTGTCACCAGGATGATGGCCAGGACACCCATGTTGCGCGAAAATGTATGGGACCTCTTCGTCATTATATTATTTTTATCAGGGTTATTTTATTCTTTCCATCGTGATCTTTACGGGATGTACCAGCATCTGGTTTTTTTCGGGCAGGTGCTGTATTTTATGCACCACCTCCATGCCGCGTATCACACGGCCGAAGGCGGCAAAGCCCTGTCCGTCGGGGTTGCGGCGGCCACCGTAATCCAGTTCGGGCTGGTCGCCGACACAGATAAAGAATTCGGAGGAGGCCGTCCCCGGTTTGTCGCGGGCCATGCTGAGAGTGCCGTCCAGATGGCGGAGACCGGTCATGGCGGTGGTCTCATGCGGGATGGGAGGCAGCATGGCCGGATGGTCCTCCCGCAGCAGTCCGCCCTGGATCACCTCTATCTTCACCTTGTTGTGCGGCTGGTTGCCGGGCGTCACCACCCGGTAGAAGACCGCATCCTTAAAGCGGTTCTCATCCACGTACCGCAGGAAATTGGCGGCCGTCAGGGGCGCCTTCTCCGTATAGATCTCCACAACAATATCCCCGTAAGGCGTTTTCATGACCACCTGAGGATATTTTTTCCTGCATCCCGGCAGCAGGATCACCAGCAACAGCACAGAAAAAACATATTTTTTCATGGACTATACATTTATCACGTTTTGATCGGGGAAATCCATTCAATATCCCCACACTCTTCTCTCACCACACCCAGGGGATCAGCATTTTCGTCCGGGCTGCCCATGCATCATATGCTTCCCCGTATTTTTCCTTCAGGTAACGGTCCAGTTTCGGTGCATTGAAGAATGCAAAGAAAAAAAGCAGCAGGAGAGGGATGGTAGCAGACCAGGGGTTGCGGGTGATGAGGGCATAGGCGCTGACCCACACGACATCCCCGAAATAGTTGATATGGCGGGAATATCTGAAGAATCCTTCTGTGTATAGTTTCCCTTTATTCTCCGGTCTCCTTTTCCACCGGTCGCGCATGATCTCGCCGCCGGTGTTCAGCACAGATCCCAGCAGGAACAGGGCCATGGCAATATAATCCAGACCGTCCAGGGGTTTCGACACCGGAAGGACGAACAGGGAGAAACCGATGTAATACAAGGCAAAGGCAAAAGGGATGCTGAAACTCTCTTCCCAGGGCATCTTCCTTCTCAGCAGGAAGATCATAGCATATCCTATCCTGAGGAATACGATGATGTTGAAAACAAAGATAGCGATCCGTCTGCCGTCATGGCCCGTGG
>WFRO01000095.1 GCA_015486475.1 Bacteroidales bacterium | reverse complement strand
TACGGGTTAACCGTAAAAAAAGAGATAAACAAATAAAATAATATAGGAGGATAACCATGCTGAACTTTAACTGGCTTTCGGGCGTGTCGCAGGAAGGTGCCAAGATGATCTTCCTCGGCCTGTTCATACTTATCGGTCTCCTGGTGCTGCTCATCCCCCGGGAATATATTTTTGAGGGGGTACCCAAAGAGGAACGGCACTGGTACATGAACCTGAAACTGTGGGCCTGGATCGTGCTGGGTGTTATTTTTTATACGTATTACATCTTCTAAACAAAGAATTATGGAACCTTTGGATATCAAGGACCGGGCCAGGATGAAATCCATGCAGATCAACAATGCCCTGGGGATCTTTATCCTCTTTTTCGGGGCTGTGGTGGTGGCGGCCATCCCTTTTTCGGACAACACTTTCGATAAGATGACCAATCTGGTGGCCGGCGTGATCCTGGTGATCATCGGAGGCGGGATGATGTGGTATGCCCGCAAAGCGATAAAGAACATAAAGAAAAAACAGGAGAGTAGTACCGGGAGCTGATTTCTTAACTGCTTAAATGAATAACAATGGAGCTTTTCAAATTCAAATTGTCTGACAACTGGAAGATCAGCTCTTCTGAAGATGTTAAGGCACAGGGTGCCGGGATATCTACTCATGGCTTCGACACATCCGGTTGGGTGGCTGCCACAGTGCCTTCCACCGTCCTGGGGGCGCTGGTGCAGGCGGGTGTCTATCAGGACCTCTATGTCGGCATGAACATGGAGAAGGTGCCGAAGGAACAGTTCCGTGTACCGTGGTGGTACCGCACGGAGTTTACCCTGACAGAAGAGCAGGCCGCCGGGATCGTGGAGATCGGCTTTGACGGGATCAACTACAAGGCGGATATATGGCTCAACGGCGAGCTGGTGGCCGGCAGGGAGGAGGCGATGGGGGCTTTTCGCCGGTTCAGGTTCGATATCACGGAAAAGATCGTGGCCGGCACGAATGTGCTGGCCCTGGAGGTGGTACCGCCCGGGCCGGGAGATTTCTCCACAGGCTTTGTCGACTGGAACATCGACCCGCCGGACAACAATATGGGGATCTTCCGGGAGGTGAACCTTTATTTCAACCGGGGAGTGTCCATTAGGGATCCGTTCGTTCAATCCGCTTTTGATACGGAAAACCCTTCGTTTGCATCTCTGACCATCCAGACCACTCTGGTCAATCATACCCGCCGGAGCGTTCGGGGTGTGCTCAGCGCAGCCATTGACAGCCTGGAGGTGAGCATGCCCGTGACCCTGCCCCCCGGCCGGCACAAGACGGTTACCTTTTCGCCCCATGAATTCCTTGAGCTCAACATCCGTGATCCCAAACTGTGGTGGCCCAATAACCTGGGCGAACCAAGCCTTTACAAATGTGATCTGGTCTTTGAGATGGGAGGGGAGGTGTCGGACACGGAGGAGGTTGCTTTCGGTATCCGCACGGTGGAGGATTTCTTTGAGAACGGACACCGGGGGTTCCGCATCAACGGTCACAAGGTGCTGATCAAAGGTGCGGGATGGACCGACGACCTGCTGCTGATGGATACGCATGAGTCGCTGGAAGCTCAGATCCGTTATGCAAGGCATCTTAACCTTAACTGCATCCGTCTGGAAGGGTTCTGGGGGAAGGACCAGCATCTCTATGATCTGTGTGACCGTTACGGTATCCTGATGATGGCCGGATGGAGCTGTCACTGGGAGCATGAAGAGTTTCTCCACAAACCGGCAGATCCCAAATACGGCGGTATCCTCGAGCCGGAGGAGATCGACCTGATGGCACAGGCCTGGCAGGACCAGATCCTCTGGCTGCGTCATCATCCCTCGATCTTTGTCTGGAACGTGGGCAGCGACAAGCTGCCCCATCCTGATGCAGAGCGGAAGTACGCTGCCATCCTGAAAAAATATGATCCCGGCCGTCCCTATCTGAACTCCACCGGTGGGGTGGGCAGCGACCAGGGAGTGATCACCGAGGTGGAGCTGATCAGTGAGATCAGCGGATCTTCGGGGATGAAGATGCTGGGGCCCTACGCTTATACACCTCCGGTCTATTGGTATACGGACAAGAACTTTGGCGGGGCCTATGGTTTCAATACGGAGACCTGTCCCGGTGCCAACGTGCCGCCCCTGGAGAGCATCAAAAAGATGATCCCCTCCGACCATCTCTGGCCGGTGGATGAGGTATGGGAATACCATTGCGGGAAAAATGCCTTCCGCACCCTCGACCGGTTTATGACCGCCGTGGAAAAACGTTACGGCACGCCGGAGGGGGTGGAGGATTTTGCTTTCAGGGCCCAGGTCCTCAACTACGAGCTGATGCGCCCCATGTTCGAGGCTTTTCAGGTGAACAAAAAGAAAGCCATGGGCGTGGTGCAGTGGATGCTCAACTCGGCCTGGCCCGATATGTACTGGCAGCTCTACGACGCTTACCTCATGCCCAACGGGGCTTTCTATGCCACACGCAATGCCTGTAAGCCATTGCACCTGGCCTACAACTACGGGGACCGGACCATCCATCTGATCAATGATCATTTCCATGCGGTGAAAGATCTTTCTGCCAGGATACGGCTGCTGAACGCCGGGAGCGAGGTGCTCATCGATGAGAGCCTGCCGGCAGCGTGCGGGGCAGAAGATGTGGCAAAGATCTATGATCTGCTGATACCCCGGGAGATCACAGAGGCCTTTTTCCTGGACCTGAGGCTGTATGACGGGGAGGAGGAGATCGACCGTAATTTTTACTGGCTCTCAACACAGGAGGATATCCTGGACTATGAATATGAGTTTGAGGACTGGCCGTTCTATACGCCCAGTAAGCAGTATGCCGACTACAAGGTGCTTCATGAGCTGCCCGAAGCTACCCTTCAGGTGAAGGTACGGCAGGGGGGGCGCAAAGACTATCCGGACTTTGTGGTTGACATCAGCAATCCTTCAGACCAGGTGGCTTTCTTCGTAGAACTGGCCCTGACGGGAGCGGAAAACGGGCTGACCTTTCTGCCGGTGCTGTGGGAGGATAATTATGTCAGCCTGCTGCCGGGAGAGCACCGCACCGTGAATGTGATGCTGAGGTCTGTGCTGGAAGAAGGACAAAAACCTGTGTTGCGGGTGAAAGGATGGAATGTGCAGGAAAAAGCTTATGAAGTTGATGGGTTGATGAGTTGAAAAGTTGATAAGTCAGCCAACTCTCAACCCGATACCCGATACCCGATACTCGCAACTCTGAACTTTGAACTATGAACTATCTAGCTATTAACGGAGGAAGTCCCGTGCGGGATGCAAAAAAAGACCCCTGGCCGGCCTGGCCGGTGTGGGATGAGCGGGATGAGAAAGCCCTGCTGGAGGTGCTGCACAGCGGCGTCTGGTCGTACAACGGACCCAAAGAGATGGAGTTTGACCGTCTTTTTGCTGAGTATACGGGTGTGAAGTATGCGGTCTCTGCTGCCAATGGTACGGTGACACTCCAGCTGGCGCTGGAGGCCCTGGGCATTGGTGTGGGCGATGAGGTGATCGTGCCGGGGATCACCTGGCAGGCTACCGCCGCCTCGGTCATTGATGTCAATGCCGTGCCGGTGCTGGTGGACGTGCTGGAAGATACCTGGTGCATCGACCCGGCGGCTGCGGAAAAAGCTATCACCCCCCGTACCAAAGCCATCATCCCCGTGCATCTGTACGGCAGCTTTGCCGATATGGACGCGATCATGGCCCTGGCGAAAAAATATAACCTCTATGTGATCGAGGACTGTGCCCATAAGCACGGGGGAGAGTGGCGCGGCAGGAAGGCCGGTTCGATTGGCGACATCGGCAGCTTCAGCTTCCAGCTCTCCAAACACCTTACCGCCGGCGAGGGAGGGATCATGACCACCAACAACCCGGCTGTGGCAGAACGGCTCGACGCCCTGCGCAACTGCGGCCGCCGGCCCGAAGGCGAACCTGAGGGCGAGGTGGATAAAGGAGCCGGACAATACAATGACGAGGGTAACTTCATACAATCGGGGAACTACCGCATTACCGAGTTCCAGGCCGCCCTCCTGGTGGAAGGCCTGAAGAGACTGCCGGAGCAGAACCGCAAGAGGGATGAGAACGCCCTTTATCTCAACTCCCTGTTGGCTGAGATGCCGGGGGTGAAACCTATGCGCCGGGATGAGCGGGAGACGGCAGAGGCTTATTTCAATTTCAGCTTCCGGTATAATAAAGAAGAGTTCAAAGGCATGCCGGTGCAGAAATTCCGGGAGGCCCTCTCTGCCGAGCTGGGCATAGACGTGGAGAGCTGCTATGAGCCGCTGAACAACTGCTCTTTGTATGTGCCGCATACCAAGCCTGCCCGTCACAGGCTCAGCGAAGAATACTGGCAGGCCATCGATCCGAAGCGCTTCGAACTCCCTGTTTGCGAGCGTGTCTTTCAGGAGGAGGCCGTGGCCACGCATCACAAGATCCTGCTGGGCAGCCGGGAGGATATGGAGCAGATCGCGGCAGCCATACGCAAGATATACGATCATGCCGAAGAACTGATGTGAGCCATGAAAACCCTCCGTATCGCTGTAATAGGAACGGGATATATTGCCGACTACCATGTGCGGGGCCTCCTGGAGCAGCCGGCCGTGGAGATCACGGCCGTGGCCGCTGCGACGGAAGGATCAGTGAAGAAATTCGCTGAGAAATACCACCTGACAGATGCTTTCCTTACCACCGATGTCCCGGCGCTGGCTCCCCGGGAGGATGTGGATGCGGTCATCATCAGTACTCCCAATAAGTTCCATGCACCCTATGCCCTGGCATTCCTGGAACAGGGGAAAGATGTTTTTCTGGAAAAGCCGATGGCGATGAATGCCCGGGAGGGAGAAGAGATCATAGCCCTGGCAGAAGAGAAGGGACGAATCGTCATGACGGGCCACATGTGGCGTTTTGACCGGGAGGTCAACGCCCTGCGGGAAAAAGTGGCGCAAGGAGTCCTCGGGGAGATCATCAAGACCAAAGGGTACGGTATCCATGTGAACTGGGGTCCGGGAGGATGGTTCACCCGGAAAGACCTGGCCGGTGGCGGCGCCCTCATCGATATGGGGGTCCATGCCATCGATACGGTCAGGTACCTGCTGGGCGATCCCCGGCCCCTGTCGGTATATGCCCGTACCGGCACCTTCTACGGCAGTTACGATGTGGATGATACGGCCGAGCTGATGATCACCTGGGAGAACGGCACTGTCTCCCTCATCGAGAGCGGCTGGTGGCATCCCCATGCCGATGGCCCCGAGGCCGCCACACGCCTCTTCGGTACCAGAGGTTATGGCAGTGTCTTTCCTACCTTTATAAAATTAAAAGGAGAGGAAGAGCAGAACCTGACCCCCGGAGATCTGGTAAAAAGCGAACACTGTGACCAGAGCATCTATACCCGGCAAATGGAATATTTTCTCACCTGTCTCCGCGAAAGGACCCAACCTTCCCCCGGCATGGAAGAAGGGCAGACAGTGATGAGGATCGTGGATGCCGCTTATCTCTCTTCCCGGGAGAACCGTGTTGTACACTTCTGAACAACCGGTACCTTTTTTATTTGTTGTTAAAGAATGTTGACTGTAATATGTGAAATATTAACAGGGCGGGGTGTGGGTGATCAAAAGACAGGTGCG
>WFRO01000094.1 GCA_015486475.1 Bacteroidales bacterium | reverse complement strand
TTTATCAGCTCCACCATAGGCTGGTAGATCAGCCCTTTGTAACCAACCTTGTATTTCGGATGCTTCCATGTGGAGAGGAAATTCGTGTTCCAGGCCGTAAACTCTTCCGGCGTCATCCCTTCAAAAGGAACACCCATCAGGGCCCCTACCAGGTCAAGGACATCATTCTGCTCATAGAGCTTTGCAAAATAACCTAGGTCTTTGTTTTTGACCGATCTGTAAGGCTCTTTTTGTACCAGGGCCGGGTCTTTCTCCATGACCTCTTTGAAGCGGGCCACGATAGCGGCGGCATGGATGTACATGGGCTTCTCGTTCCAGCAGGTGCCGTCGTTGTCGAAGGTGGCGATGCGCTCGTCTTCCTCAACGAATTTCGCATCGCCGGGAGTGGTAACGGCTTTCACATATTCCGTGATGGCTTTTTTGGTCGCTCCAGTATCCCAGGAAGGAAGCGGATCGGTAACCGTTTTTTGTTTTGCGGACGGTTCGTTGTTGCCGGTGCAACTGCCCATTATAAAAAGAATTGCAATTGCCAAAGCAAGGCCCGCGGTCCTGAAAAATCTCATGATGTATAGTTTAGGGTTAATAATTCCGGGTGCTGATAAGGTGAAACTTATTCGGGGATCTTCAGATATCTTATAAAAAAGAGTGACATGGAAGAGTTTAATTTTGATGATGGATACAAAGGTGTTATTCAAAATTAATCTAAACAAAAAATAGATGCGGACAAAATGCGGACATGTGAAATTATTCCGGATCAGAACGGTCCGGGGGCAGTGGAAGAAGGATGTGATCAGGTGAAGATCAGCAGATTCCTATATAATTCTCCGGGGGATCTTTGTATCTATATAAAATATATTAAAACCAGGATGATAAGATATGTGACGGAAAAAACGTACCGGGATATTTTATCGGCCTTTTTTGCGGTTTTATGCCTGTTTTTTGTTGCCAGGTTACTGGTATAAATACTCTCGGTCAGGGCCAGGAAGACCAGGACCAGGGAGCTGTACAGAAAGAGATCCATTTTCGTAAGGTAGGAGATCTTCGGCAAGGTGAAAGAGAGGGAGAACAGAAAAGCTATCAGGGTAAGTACGGCTGTGGACGAAACGGTCAGCTGGGCATCGATCTTGTCCGGGTCGACCCAAAAGACTGTCAACGACATCAACACGATGATGGCTATGGGCAGGAAAAATTTAAGCAGGTAATAGTACTTTTTCCTCATCACCTGAGCCACGTACGAAAAACCGTGAAGGGGTCTGTTGACAGACAGCTCATACGGTACCAGACCCGTTTTCTCAATGGTCCAGTTAGCGATCGTGAGCGGGCCGATATTTTTGTTTTTCTTGCTCTGAAGATACAACCGGAAAGGCTTGTTGGTGGGGAAGATGATGTTGATCCTGAATGCCTGTCTGTCAAAAGGGAAATCCTTGAATACCAGGTTTTCCTTAACCGTCCCCACATACCGGGAGCGCAATGAGATCCTGCCATCGGGCTCCTTCTCCACTTCTGTTGCTTTCCGGGTCAGATCAGATTCGTTCATGATCTGAAGGTTACTGATCCAATTCAGGTTGGCATCGAGGGTGTCCGCTCCTTTGGGATGAGCGGGTGGGATGTTCTTCCACAGCAGATTGACCACAAAATCGACATTCAGCTCCTGTGTTTCATCGTTAAACTTCTTGATATCAATGACCACGATATATGCTTCGATATCCAGGGTATCCGTGGTGCTCGCTCTGACAGGATCTGTTTTGACAAAAGAAAACAGCACGATAAAGATCGTGATAATTAAGATTTGTATATGAGACTTATTGGGGATCATTGAATTAAATATTGTCCGGAAGATACAACTTATTTCTCGTTTTTCAGAAATGATCTTTCTTTCCCGTCGTGATCCGTTATTGATAATTGTCTTTTGTCATCCTCCCCTCCCTGGACAAGGCGGGATAAAAAATGTTACGAATAGGATCCTGCAGTTACTTTGTTCTTTTTTGGACAACAGTGAGAAAATTCTACAGATCGAACCTTAACACCACATTCCCCACGAACCCGTCCAGCGGGGCATAGATCTCATTGAATACCGGGTTGTCGGGAGGACCGCTCACAATGTTTTCATACCGGGTCTGCCGCACGTCCAGGATATTTTCCGCGTTCAGGGCAATGGTAAAGTGTCCGAAGGTTTTCTGTACCGAGGCTCCCAGCAACCAGTAATGAGGTGTTTTATCCCCGTTCTCCAGATATTGATGTCCAAAGTAAAAAGCCTCCAGGCCTGCTTTCCATCCATTGTCTTCATCTTCATAAGCCAGCGTGGTGGTAAGCCGGTTCCGGGGGGTCAGCTCAAGCTGCCTGTCGTTCTCATAGGTTTTTTGTGCATCCACGTAGGTATAATCCACATACAGTATAAGTTCGTCCAGCGATAACCTCATATTGGTGCTCAGTCCTTTGCTCAGGATCTTCCCTGCAGCGTTCTCATAAGATACGATCTGCTCCTGCAGACTGTCGGGGTTGGCGATGATGGGATCCTTGATGTTCGTGATGAAAAAAGCCTGGTTGAAAGTCAGGAACAATTCATCAAAAAGGGGCGTCTTAAAGTTGAGATCCAGGTTCGCTCCTGCCGATCTTTCCACCCGGAGGCTGGCCGGCATGATCACTTCCTGGTAACGGGTCCTTTCCGCTTCGTCGGTGAAGGGGGTAGGCAGCTTATAGCCCATCCCGCCGCTGAGCCTGGCATAAAGATCACCGGTGAATTTATACATTACAGCCAGCCGCGGCAGGAAAAATCCACCGTTCTGAATATTAT
>WFRO01000093.1 GCA_015486475.1 Bacteroidales bacterium | reverse complement strand
CCCTTATCTTCCGTTTGCTGATCCTCTCTTTTGTTTTTTCGTACTTCCCTGTATTGCAGGCGCAGGAGCAACACCGCTTCGCGGGCGAAGTGGATCAGCTTGTTAAGAAAGAGTATCATCCGGATCCGTCAAAAAAGCTGTTACTCTTTGCCGGGAGTTCCAGTATCCGGAAATGGACGGATGTACAGCAATATTTTCCGGGATTCAATGTGATCAACTACGGTTTTGGCGGCTCTACCTACAGCGATCTGCTCTTTTTCTATGACAAGCTGTTTACCCGTTACCGGCCGGATATCCTCTTTATCTATGAGGGGGACAATGACATTGCGGCGGGAACATCGCCGGAGAAGATCGCGGAGGAGGCGGATACCCTGATCCGGCGACTGCAGAGGGATCTGCCGGAGACCAGGATCGTGATCATCTCGGCCAAGCCCAGCCTGGCCCGCTGGGGTCTGAAAGATCAGTACCTGGCGCTGAACGAACGGCTTGAAAAACTTTGCGAAAAATATCCGGATGTGGTATTTGCCAACGTTTGGGACATCATGCTCAATGCAGAGGGACAGCCCCGGAAAGATATTTTCACCGGGGACGGCCTGCACATGAATGAAAAGGGATATCGTCTGTGGCAGGAGGTGCTTTCCAAAAAGATCGGGTTGCTCACGGAGAGCTCACCACCTCCTGCCCGGAAGATCGTGGTGGATCCATTGTTTACGGACAATATGGTCCTGCAACGGGACCAGACCATAAAGATATGGGGAAAAGCGGAGCCCGGCAGCAGCGTCGAGATAGTGCTTGGGAAAAGCCATGCGGAGGCCGTGGCCGACGAACAGGGGAGGTGGGAGACCGGTCTCCCGCCCATGCCGGCGGGAGGACCTTACGAACTGATCCTCAAAGGAGAGAAGACCTACCGGATCAAAAATGTTATGATCGGCGAGGTGCGGGTTTGCTCGGGGCAGTCCAACATGGAGATGCCGGTCAGCAGGGTGATGAACGCGGAGCAGGAGATCGCCGCTGCCGACTATCCGGAGATCCGCCTGCTGACCGTGGAAAGGGCCACCAGCCCGGCGCCTGTGGATACCTTCCGCTCAGCCGGATGGCAGCTCTGCAGTCCGAAGATGGTAGCAGACTTCTCTGCGGTGGCCTACTTTTATGGCCGGTCTCTGTACAAAGAGCTGAATGTTCCCATCGGTCTGATCCATTCGTCCTGGGGCGGCACGGTGGTAGAGGCCTGGACCAGCGCGGAGACGCTCCGGAAATTCCCGGAGTTTGCGGACCAGCTCGATTCGCTGGGAAAGACCTCCCATGAAAATTTAGCGGAAGCCCTGAAAGAGTACAAAGCCAGAATGAAGGCCCGGGAAAAAAGGATGCACGGGCAGGATGCCGGCATGCGCGACGGGAAATATGTCTGGAACACCCCCGGTCTGAACACCTCGGAATGGGGGGAGATGGAGCTGCCCACCCTGTGGGAGCGGGCCGGACACAGGGACCTGGACGGGGCTGTCTGGTTCCGGAAGAGCGTGAACATCCCTCCGTCGATGAGAGGGAAACCCCTGACCCTCTCGCTGGGACCTGTCAATGACAACGACATCACCTGGTTCAACGGGGTGAAGGTGGGAGAGACCAAAGGAGCCAGTGAGAAAAGGATCTACCGGATCCCGGCATCACTTGTAAAAGCAGGAACGAACGTGATCGCCGTCCGTGTTTTCGACATCGGGAACAACGGAGGGATCTACGGGCAGCCTGACGAGCTGAAGATCACCGATGATGCGGGGCATGTGATCCCCCTGACAGGGGTCTGGAAGTATCGCATCGGCCTGGCGGTGGAGCCCGTGCCGAAATCGCCGTACGATCCCAACCAACCGACGGTGCTGTACAACGCCATGATCCACCCGCTGATCCCCTATGCTATCCGCGGGGCCATCTGGTACCAGGGCGAGTCCAACGCCGGCAGGGCTTATCAGTACCGGGAGCTCTTCCCGGCGATGATCACCGACTGGCGCACCCACTGGAAACAGGGCGATTTTCCCTTTTATTTCGTGCAACTGGCGAACTTCCTGCATCACCAGGAAGAACCCGGCGACGATGCCTGGGCAGAGCTGCGGGAGGCCCAGCTGATGACCCTCCGGCTGCCCAACACCGGCATGGCCGTGACCATCGACATCGGGGATGCGGATGACATCCATCCCAAAAACAAGCAGGAGGTGGGACGGCGCCTGGCACTGAACGCCCTGAGACTGACCTATGGCAAAGAAGTTGAGAACTCCGGGCCTCTGTACGATTCGATGCAGGTCGAAAAGAAAAGGATCCGCCTCAACTTCACGCATGTGGACGGTGGCCTGGTGGCAAAGGGCGGAGGTGCCCTGAAAGGCTTTGCCATTGCCGGTGCCGACAAGCACTTTGTATGGGCCGACGCGAAGATCGAAGGTAATACGGTTGTCGTCTCCAGCCCGAAGGTGAAGCATCCGGTGGCAGTGCGGTATGCCTGGGCCTCCAACCCGGTATGTAACCTCTACAACAAAGCCGGCCTCCCCGCCTCCCCCTTCCGGACGGATGACTGGAGAGGGGTGACGGAAGGGAATAGGTAAGTAAAAAGTATTAAGGCAAAAGGCAAAAGTAATCCGCCTCCGCCTGCGGCGGACAAGGAAAGGCAAAAGGAAAGGAAGGTCGAAAAGTCTAAGGTCGAAAAGTGTGAAAAGTGGAAAAAGTATGAAGCTCTCTTCCTAGCACCCAGTTTACCCGCCGTAGTTGGTTCCTGAGCTTGTCGAAGGATAACGAAGGCGGGCACCCAGCACCTTGCATCCTGCACCCTGCACCATAACGACTACCTAATTT
>WFRO01000092.1 GCA_015486475.1 Bacteroidales bacterium | reverse complement strand
TCCTGAACTCGGGAAGGATCTCCACTTCGACGATGCGTTTAGCAATGGCATCGGGGACAGCTCCTTCCACGCCGTAACCTGTGGTGATGAATACCTCTCCTTTCCCGGAGGCTGTTTTGGGTTTGACCAGGATGAGCATACCATTGTTCTTGTCTTTTTGTCCTACGCCCCATTGTTCTGCCAGGCGCTGGGCATAGTCGGAGGGGGCATAGCCATGCAGGTCCGGTACGATGGCAATGGCTATTTGTGTGGAGGTCTCCCGGGCAAACTGTTCCAGGGTGCTCTCCAGTTGGTTGCGCTCCTGCGGTGACAGGAAATTACCGGTAAGGTCATTGACCAGCCGGGGCGGTTTGGGCCGGGGCGGGAAATCCCCGGCAAAGAGGGGAGAGGCAAGGAGCAGGGCTCCCAGCAAAAGGAATAGGGTCTTTGTTTTTCTGTTCATTTCTTGTCTTTCATTTTATCCCCGAAAGAGATCTCGTCCGAAAGTTCATTGACATCATCCTGCTGATAAGGAAAATGTTCCTTAAGTTTTTCACCGGCCATCAGGATCCCTTTTACCAGTCCGTCGGCAATACGGTTCTCCCTGAAGTACTCCAGCATCTTATCCTTGATGTTGTCCCAGAAATCATCGGGTGTGACGCGGTTGATCCCCGCATCGCCGAGAATGGCGAACTTCCGGTCTTCCAGCGCCAGATAGAAAAGCACTCCATTGCGCAATTTGGTCTTATGCATCTTCAGCTTTTTGAAGATATAAGCGGCCCGGTCGAGCACATCGGTCTTGCAGTCTTTCTCAATGTGCACACGGATCTCGCCGGAGGTGTTCTTTTCCGCCTCTTCGATGGCCCGGACGATCTTGTCTTTTTCTTCCTGTGAGAAAAATTCTGAAGGTTTCATGAGCAATGCGGATTAAAACTTAACCTCGGGAGCCTTTTCGGCTCCTTCGGTCGCTTTGAAATAGCCTTTTTCACCGAAGCCGAAGATCCTGGCGTAGAGTACCTGGGGAAACCTTTTGATGTAGGTGTTGTATTTCCGGGTCTCCTCGTTGAATTTTCTTCTTTCCACCGCGATCCTGTTCTCGGTCCCTTCCAGTTGTGCCTGCAGTTCCAGAAAATTCTGGTTGGCTTTCAATTCCGGATATCGTTCCACCACGACCATCAGACGGGACAGTGCTGAGCTCAGCTGGTCCTGTGCGGCCTGGAACTTTTGCAGGGATTGCGGGTCCAGCTTGTTGGCATTGATCTGTACCGAGGTGGCTTTGGCCCTGGCTTCGATGACCTGGGTAAGCGTTGACTTTTCAAAATCGGCATACCCTTTTACGGTATTGACCAGGTTGGGGATCAGATCGGCCCTTCGCTGATAGACATTTTCCACCTGTGCCCATTGCGATTTTACGGCCTCATCCATTTTAACCATTTTGTTGTATCCGGAGGCAAAGAACAGTACAAGTACGGCGATGATGCCTATCCAGATCCATAAGCTCTTATTTTTCATGATCTAACGATTTTTGTTTTTCGTGCATAAAGATAGCAAAAAGTTTGCCACAGAGGGGAAGGATATTTATGCTGCTCTC
The DNA here is from genome assembly GCA_015486475.1 of Bacteroidales bacterium. Lineage (GTDB taxonomy): Bacteria > Bacteroidota > Bacteroidia > Bacteroidales > VadinHA17 > DRPN01. The sequence continues at coordinate 468 of WFRO01000092.1, read as the reverse complement.
TCGGGAATATGGGAGGAATGTTGTAACTTTATACCACCATCAAAAAAATGAAGAAATGACCACGAAAGAGTTCAGAAAGGATATTTTGACAGGTATTCCTGCCACCCTGCCGCCCCCGGCCCAAAGGGATCCCGGGGTGAGCCATGCGCCCCGCAGAAGGGATGTGTTGACGACGGAAGAAAAAAAGCTGGCCCTGAAAAATGCGCTGCGATATTTTCCCGAACATTTTCATAAGGAGCTGGCTCCCGAGTTTGCCGAAGAGTTGCGGCAGTACGGTCGTATTTACATGTACCGGTTCAGGCCGCATTACCGGATCTATGCCCGTCCCATTCATGAGTACCCTCACCGTTCCCTGCAGGCGGCAGCGATCATGCTGATGATCAGCAACAATCTGGATGAGGCGGTGGCACAGCATCCTCACGAGCTGATCACCTATGGAGGCAATGGGGCCGTTTTCCAGAACTGGGC
>WFRO01000091.1 GCA_015486475.1 Bacteroidales bacterium | reverse complement strand
TCCCATGACCGTTTCGCGCAGAATGTTCAGGGCCGTGGCCGGCTTGGCGTAGGCGTTGTTGCCAAACTGCAGAAGTGATTCAGAATTGGTCATGATAGGCACCATGGCTTCCGGAGGGCCGGACATATAATCCACAATATCTTCGGGATTGCCCCGCCAGTGGGGAAAATTGTGATCCCATTCCCGTTCGGCAATGCCCTGCAGGAAGGTGTTGAGACCTTCATCCATCCAGGTCCACTGCCGCTCGTCCGAGTTGACGATCATAGGGAAGAAATTGTGCCCCACTTCATGGATGATCACACTGATCATACTGTACTTGGTACGCTCGGAGTAAGTGCCGTCGGGTTCGGGGCGTCCCCCGTTGAAGCAGATCATGGGATACTCCATGCCGATGCGGTTGGTATGCACCGAAATGGCCTTGGGATAAGGGAACGGGAAAGTGTATTTGGAATAGGTGCGCAGGGTATGGGCCACTACCTTTGTCGAATATTGTCCCCACAGGGGATTTCCTTCTTTCGGGTAATAGGACATGGCCATAACGATGCGGTCGCCGAAGGGGACCCCCATGGCATCCCAGATGAACTTGCGGGAGGTGGCAAAAGCAAAATCCCGCACATTGTGTGCCTTGAAATGCCAGGTTTTGGTGTGGTCATAATCCTTGGTCTTCTCATTTTTCCGGGCTTCCTCTTCGGTGACGATCAGAACAGGTTCGTTTGCGTGACGTGCTTGTTCAAGACGTTTCCGCTGGACAGGCGTCAGCACTTCCTTCGCATTTTGTAACAGGCCGGTAGCCCCCAGGATATGATCGGCCGGCACGGTGATCTTTACATCAAAATCACCAAAAGGAAGGGTGAACTCGCCCGAGCCGATGAACTGCTTGTTTTGCCATCCTTCGTAATCATTGTACACGGCCATGCGGGGGTAGAACTGTGCAATGGTGTACAGGTAGTTGTCCTCATCGGGGAAATACTCCATGCCGGAACGGCCCCCTACTTTGGCCCGGTCGTTGATGTTGTACCACCATTTGACCGAAAAAGTGAAGGTCTCCCCATGCCTGAGCGGCCGGGGCAGGTCAACACGCATCATGGTGTAATTTATGGTATAAGGCAGATCCTTTCCCTGGCTGTCCTTAACATATTCGATCTTAAATCCTCCGTCGAAGTCACTGAACATCCTTTTGAGGCCATAAAAACTCATCGGATCCGAGATGCGCGAGGTACTGACCTGTTTGGAAAAAGAGTTCTTTTCCCGCACGTTCTGATCGAGCTGTACCCAGAGATACTTCAGGGGATCGGGCGAGTTGTTGTGATAGGAGATGGTCTCCTTCCCGTAGATCTTTTGCTTGCGGTCGTCCAGGGTTACCGCGATGGCATAATCTGCTTTCTGTTGCCAGTAACCCTGTCCCGGGGCCCCTGAGCCTGTCCGGTAGTAATTGGGGGTTGCGAATTCCTTGTGCAACTGTCTGAAGGCAGAATGATTGGTGTTTTCCTGTGCATTGACCGATGCCGGGAGAAAAAGAACAAGGGAAAGACACAGGCTCAGAAAATACTTTGGATGCATTGTGAAGAGGGTATTGTAAAAAATTATTACTTTGACAAACAAAGAAAACAGGAATGTATAAGAAATTCAAATTTTCCGGCATCTTTCTTTTACTGTTGTTCTCATTTGCCCTGAACGGCCAGGCCCATAAGTTTTATGTCAGCTTGTGCCGGATCAATTATGTCCCGGACAGTGCACAGTTGCAGATCACGATCAGGATCTTTACCGATGACCTCGAGAAAGCCTTGTGGGAGAGGGATATTTCGAAAGTGCGCCTGGGCACGGACCAGGAACCCCCGGAGGCGGATTCGCTGCTGTCAGAATATCTTGTCCGGCATTTCCGGCTTATGATCAATGGCCGCTCCCTGCCCCTTCGTTTTCTGGGCAAGGAGGTCAGTTATGATGTGACCTGGTGTTACCTGGAATCGCAGGACGTGAAACCCTTTGAAGAACTGACGGTGGAGAGCGATCTGCTGACAGCGCAGTTCCCTGATCAGATCAATCTCGTGGAACTGTCGGCAGGAGAGGTGGAAAAGGGGGTCATGCTTAATCATGACAATACAAGAGCAAGTATAAAGCTCAGATAACACTTCCTGTTTCGGAAGGATTTGATTTTTGAGGTGGGTTTTTTGTATTTTTGTACAAACTAAAATCATACGATATGTCAGGACACAATAAATGGTCGACCATCAAGCGGAAAAAGGGAGCACAGGATGCCAAGCGTTCGAAGATCTTTTCCAAGCTGGTAAAAGAGATACAGATAGCTGCCCGTGAGGGAGGACCGGATCCCACCATGAACCCCCGTCTGCGGCTGGCCATACAGAATGCCAAAGGGGCCAATATGCCCAAAGATAATATAGAGCGTGCCATCTCCAAAGGATCCTCTGACGAGATCAACTACCAGGAGATGACCTTTGAGGGCTATGCACCGCACGGCGTGGGGATCTTCATAGAATGTCTCACAGATAATAAGAACCGTACCGTGAGCAGTATACGGTCGATCTTTACCAAGAAGGGCGGAAGTCTGGGTACCAACGGCTCTTTGAAATTCGTGTTTGACAGAAAAGGGGTCTTTACCATTCCCAAAGGAGAGATCGATCCCGAAGAATTTGAGCTGGAGCTGATCGATGCAGGGGCCGAAGATATTGAAGATACAGGGGATTCACTGGTGGTCACCTGTGCCATGGAAGATTTCGGGAATGTGCAGAAGAAGCTGGATGAGATGGGTATTGAGCCGGAGAATGCGGAACTGCAGCGTATCCCCGTGACCACCAAGGAACTGCCCGTCGAGGATGCCATGAAGGTATTGCGGCTGGTGGAGGATTTTGAGGAGGATGATGACGTGCAGCATGTCTATCACAACCTCGAGATGACCGACGAGCTGATGAAGGCATTACAGGAAGCTTAAGGACCGGATGACGTTCCTCATGAAAAAAGGATCCCTCACTCTGCTGTGGGTTTGTATCGCGGCTTTTTCCCTGTTGACTTCCTGTGAGAAGGAGGGCGGGGTTGAGGTAAAGGGCATCAACGGAATTCATGTCACAGGGATACATGAGGGTGTGCTTTCGATGAAGGCTGACCTGCTGATACATAACAGTACAAACCATAAAGTGGTCGTACGTAAACTGGATGCAACGGTTTTTTATGGTGAGGCAGAAGGGGGAACGATCACCGTGACAGAAAAGATCCGGATGCCGGCCCATTCGGAGCAGGTCTATGTTGTGCCGGTGGATGTGACCCTGAGCCACCTGGGGTCCATGATAAAAGCCTTCGTGGAATCGGCGGTCAGCCGCCAGAAGAAGGAGCTCCATCTCCGGGGGACATTGAAAGTGAGGTCCGGGATCCTCATGAAAAAGATCCCATTTGATGAAAAACAGAAGATCAATGGCTTTTAAGGAGGACTCCTTTGAATTTGTAAAACAATTTTTCTATTTTTGATTGCCATGTAAACCAACAAATTCCAACATCATGCAAAACATATTGGTTCCCGTCGACTTTTCCAAAGATTCCATTAATGCCCTTGAGCACGGGCTCAAGATCGCGAATGTTTTTAACCTGGGCCTTCGGATCATACATGTCAGGAAGGAGAAGAGTTACGACACTCCCTTTGTCCTGAAGGGGAAAGAGAAAGAGTATGCAAAGACCACAGAAGAATTTTGCGAGGAGATCGTCAGAAAATACAAACCGCAGTTCAGGGGGTCCGGCACCTTTGATTATGTCATACGTACCGGCCGCATATACAAGGCGATCACCAACCAGGCCGAAAAAGACGAATCGATGATGATCGTGATGGGGACCCATGGTGTTTCCGGTTTTGAGGAGACCTGGCTGGGCAGCAATGCTTACCGTGTGGTATGCAATGCTCCCTGTCCGGTGGTGACGATCCGTTACGGCTATCATAAGCGCAGCATCTCCCGTATCGTCCTGCCCATAGATGCCCGCCAGGATACCCGGGTCAAGGTGCCTTTTGTGTCGGTCTTGGCCAAGGCTTTCCGGGCTGAGGTGCATGTGATCGATGTACGGGTGACGAACGCCAGGGATGTGATCAACCGTCTGAAAAGATACGCCAACCAGTCGGCAGAGTATTTGGAGACCAGAGGGGTCAAAACCGTGCGGGATTCCCTCAAAGGAAGCAGCATTGCAGATATGACCATGGCCTATGCCGTACATCATGAGGCTGATCTGATCGCCATTGTCAGCAGCCACAGAGGAAACCCCCTGGGCATGTACCTGAGCAGCGAAGCCCAGGATATCGTGAACCATTCTCCCATACCTGTATTGAGCATTCACCCGGCGTATGCAAAATTCAAATAAACGCATGAAGGATCTGCCGGTAATTGTTTTGCTGTTGTTGCTGGTGGCACGACCTCTTTTTGCCCAGGAAGAAAAGGCGGTACGCACTGAAACGATACATCTCGGGACCATTACGCTGGTGCAGGATGAACGTATCAGTGTGCTCATGGACCGACAGATCACCCTGAACAAACGAAAAGGAGGCATCGACGGATACAGGATACAGGTATTCTTCAATTCGGGCCGTGATGCCCGTGAAGAGGCGATCCGGGTGAAGGCCGATTTCCTTTCGGAATTTCCGGATATTCCGGTGTATATCATCTACCAGTCCCCTTTCTACAAGGTCCGTATCGGTGATTTCAGAAGTAAGTATGAGGCTTTGGGGGTTTTCAGACATGTCAGGAGAAAATATCCTTCTGCCTATATCGTAAAAGATGTGATCCCTTTTCCGGATCTTGACAAAGCAGAAAAATAGATCCTTTCACAGGAATTATGACTATTTTTGAGGCACAAAAACCGGAAAATCCCTCTGCCGATGGTTGAAGCCCTGGAACACGATTGTGGTATCGTGCTGATCCGTCTGAAAAAGAACCTGGAATATTACCGGGTGAATTACGGATCCTGGCAGTACGGTCTGAACAAGCTGTACCTGCTGATGGAAAAACAGCATAACCGCGGTCAGGACGGCGCCGGGGCGGTATGCCTGAAAATGGATATGCCTCCCGGCCGGAAATACCTGTTTCGCTACCGGTCCAATTCGGACAATCCCATACAGGATGTCTTCAGTAAGATCAACAAGGCCAGCAGGAAGATCAACGGCCGGAAAACGGATAAGCTGATCCCGGATCCCGGGTGGGCCAAAGAGCATGTGCCCTTTGCCGGGGAGTTGTACATGGGCCATCTGCGGTATGGCACTTACGGGAAAAACAGCATAGAGCATGTGCATCCCGTGATGCGGGAGAATAACTGGCGGTCACGCAACCTCGTGCTGGCCGGCAACTTCAATATGACCAATACCGACGAACTGTTCCGCAGCCTGGTGGAGATCGGCCAGACGCCCAAGGATTTTTCCGATACGGTGACGGTGCTCGAGAATGTGGGACATTTTCTGGACGAGGAGAATGAGGAGCTTTTTCGCCGTTACAAGCAGGAAGGGTACAGTAACATTGAGATCTCCTCGTTCATTGAGGAAAACCTGGACGTGGCCAATATCCTGCGCAGGGCCTCCAAACGGTGGGACGGAGGATATGTGATCACCGGTATGATCGGGCATGGGGATGCTTTTGTTATGCGGGATCCCTGGGGCATCAGACCGGCGTATTTTTATGAAGATGATGATTTTGTGGTAAGCGCTTCAGAAAGGCCCGTGATACAGACCGCTCTGAATGTGGATTATGACAAAGTGCAGGAGCTGCCACCGGGACAGGCGCTGATCATCAAAAAAGATGGCCATACCTCCCTGGAGCAGATACGTGAAGTGCAGCAGGTGCGCTCCTGTTCTTTCGAGCGGATCTATTTCTCACGGGGCAGCGATGCGGACATTTATGCGGAAAGGAAAAGACTGGGTGAGCTGCTGGTGCCGGCAGTGCTGAAATCCATCGACAATGATCTGGACAATACGGTCTTTTCTTACATCCCCAATACGGCCGAGTCGGCTTTTTACGGTCTGATCAAGGGGATCGAAGATCACATGAACGATGAGAAAATAAAGGAGATCCTTTCCCTGCCGGCGCCTCTGGATGCAGACCGGCTGCGGAAGATCATCCGGCGGCGGCCCCGCGCCGAGAAAGTGGCGATCAAGGATATAAAGCTGCGTACCTTTATCGCCCAGGATGCCGGGCGAAAGGATATGGTAGGGCATGTGTATGACGTTACCTATGGTATTGTGCATAACTTTCAGGACAACCTGGTGGTGATAGACGATTCCATCGTGCGGGGCACGACCCTGCGGGAATCCATCATCCGTATCCTCGACCGGCTGCATCCGAAGAAGATCATCGTGCTCTCTTCTTCACCTCAGATACGGTATCCCGACTGCTACGGGATCGACATGGCCAAACTTTCGGATTTCATTGCCTTCCGCGCGGCCATCGCGCTGCTGAAGGAGACCGGCCGCGAGGAGGTGATCAACAGGGTGTACCTGGAAGCACGGGAACAGGACCGCCTGCCGAAAGAGGAGATCCCCAATTATGTGAAAGAGATCTATCGTCCGTTCACCCCGGAAGAGATCTCGGGGAAGATCGCTCAGATGCTCAGGACGTCTGAAGTACATGCCGAAGTGGAGATCGTTTACCAGACCATTGAAAACCTCCACAAAGCATGTCCTCACAACCTCGGTGACTGGTATTTTACAGGGGATTATCCCACACCCGGTGGCAACAGGGTGGTGAACCGGTCTTTTGTCAATTATATTGAAGGACGCGACGTAAGAGCTTACTGATCCTTCCTGCCGGAGGCCGTTCCTTCCTGGTCATGCAGGCGGAAACTTTCGTCGTAAGAGGCCAGGTGACGGGCGACTTTCTCAATGTACATATCCCGGATCGTGATCATCAGACCTGTCTCCTCAACATCCCCGAACTCATGATGAAGGACCGTCCCGAAGACTTTCATGGTGGGGGACAGGTTCATGTAGGCATTGAAAAGAGGTGGGATGGTCTCTCCCAGGTTCCGGACCTCGGTAGAAAGGATCTTGTAGTCTTCCTGAAAATTCCTGCCGGTAAAGAGCTGCTTCATCTTTTCCTCATCCCAGTCGGGCTGAACAGGATAGATCGGAACGGCCAGACCCTCCCTGTCGCCGAAATGCTTGTCGAGGAAGTAAAGGATCAGGGTGCGTGCCTCCTTGTGAAAATGGGAGTACATGGTCATCTTGCCGAAAAAATAACGCACCTGGGGATTGTCGATCACCACGGCGCCGAGGCCATCCCATAGATTGTCAAGGGCAAAGAGCCCTTTCTTGGCCGAACTGCCGGTGCGCTGATATGCCGGCTGGATGAAAGACCGGCCCAGCTCCACCAGGTAAGGGATATACTCCCGGACGAACTTGTCACTGAAACGGAAAAGGTGGGAGGTTGCAAGACGCGAGGGATCCGTGTCGGTATGACAGATGTAGAAACGGTAACCCCCGATGATGTCCTGCGCTTCGGGATCCCAGACGATCAGCTGCTTATAGGGATCATCCCCCAGGTCATAATCGTCTATGTCCAGGGATTTGCCTGTGCCCCCGCCCGCCATACGGAAACTCAGCTCACGCAGACGGCCCAGCTCATGCATCAGATTGGGAGAATCATGATAAGTGAAAACATATACATCATTCCCTCCTTTGTTGGTTTTCCGGACAAACTTCTCAGGGGTCAGTTCCTTCAGTAGTTGATCCTTGGGTACGGGAGGAGAAACATTTTCCATGACAATGAACTTTAGTTTTTTTGTTTATTATCATCATTCCCCAGGCCATTTCCCAGTTCGTATACCCGTTCTCTGACGTAATCAGCCCAGTAATCCGGTCTGTGTGAACGGTCAAAAAGTGTATAGGGAATAGGTTTGCCTACCTTCAGTGCCAGCTTCTTGTCTTTCTGCCTGAACATCTCACGGGGGAGATAGATCATCTCGATATTGGCCTTGATCCCCAGGGCGATCCGGATGTTGGAGAGATTGTAGAAAAAATTGGAATTCCTGCCGGAGAAAAAGACCGGTATGACATCCCGCTTGTATTGTACGGCCTTCTTGATGAAGTGTTTCTGCCATTTCAGGTCGACGATCTTTCCTTTCTTTTTCCGCGAGCAAAGACCTGCCGGAAAGTAGAGGATCTGGGCATCGGAGGCATAGGCTTCATCAATGGCCCGCACTGCATCCCGGCTCTGCGAACCATGCTTGTTGATGGGGAGAAAGACGGCGTTGAGCCCCGGGATGTTGAGCAGGAGATCGTTGACGGGAAATCTTATCTCCGGAAAGATCTCTCCGATAACCTTCATGAAAACAAGTCCGTCCAACCCTCCCAGCGGATGATTGGAAACAAAAATGAACCGGCCCTCTTTCGGGATGTTCTCCAGACCATAGGTTTCCCACGAGACATGCATAAATTCCAGAGCATTCCGGACAAAATCCACCCCCTTCATGTGCCCGTAACGTCCGATGATCTCGTTCAGATCATCCTGATGGATAGTCCGTTCCAGGTAGCGGATCACAAAGCCGGGCAACATCCGCAGCAGGTGCGGATTTTTATCACCTATGGCCTTTCTGAGGTCGATCTGCAGGGTTTCTTCAGTCATCTTCCGGGAAGATTTTTTGGCAATCAAAGTTAATAAAAAATCCGCTGAATGCCGTGATATTGGGAAAGAACGACCTGCTGCCCGCGATGGCCCGGACAAAAAAGTTATCAACATTGTGGTAAAAAGTGGGAAAAAATGGTAGAAAGTGGAAATAAATTACTTATTTTTACTTTTTGAAAATGAGAGGATATGAGCGCTTTCATCGGAGAATATACCTGTAAGGTTGATAACAAGGGGCGGATCCTTTTTCCGGCGGCTTTAAAAAAGCAGATCCCGCCGGGGGAAGGGGAGCGTTTTGTGGTCAAGAAAGACATCTTTGACCGCTGTCTGGTGCTCTACTCGATGGATGAGTGGAACCGTCAGAACGAGTTGATACGCAACCGGATCAATCCTTACAACAAAGAGCACAATACCTTTTTGCGCAACTTTTACCGGGGTGCGGCTGAGCTTGTGCTCGACGGCAATAATCGCATGCTGATCCCCCGGAGGCTGCTGGAGTCGGCCGGCATCGGCAAGACCGCCGTGCTGGCAGGCATGGGCTCGAAGATAGAGATCTGGGCAGGTGAGGTGTATGATTCGGTACAGGCTACCGAGGATGAGTTTGCCAGACTGGCTGAAAAGATCATGGGTGACGGGAACAAAGAAAATGAGGGATGAGTTCGTACCATATACCGGTGATGGTCGGGGAGAGCGTTGCGGGGCTGAACATCTCGCCGGAGGGGATCTATGTCGATCTGACCTTCGGCGGCGGAGGACATTCCCGTGCGATCCTCTCAAAACTGAAGGGGGGACGGCTGATCGCTTTTGACCAGGATGCAGAGAGTTTGAAAAACCGTTTGGATGACAAACGGTTTCTTTTGTTACAACAGAATTTCAGGTTCCTGAAGTACAATCTGAAATATCTGGGGATCGGAGAGGTGGATGGTATTTTGGCTGATCTGGGTGTTTCATCGCATCACTTTGATGAGGGAGGCCGGGGGTTTACCTACCGGGCCGATGCGGTGCTGGACATGCGGATGAACAGGGAGCAGGAGCTCACCGCAGCTGACATACTGAACAGTTATACCCCTGCTGAGCTGGAAAGGCTTTTCAGGGAGTATGCAGAGATAAAGCATCCGGAGCGGCTGGTAAGCCTGTTGGTGAGGGCCCGTGAAACGGCGCCGTTCCGGACGGCAGGAGATCTGCTGGCAGCTTTGCGGCCCATGACCAAAGGAGGACCGGCCAACCGGTTCCTCTCCCGCCTCTTCCAGGCGCTGCGCATAGAGGTGAACGGGGAGATGGAGTCGCTGAAAGAGATGCTTATGCAGGTGCCTCAGGTGCTGCGGAAAGGAGGCCGCCTCGTGGTGATCTCCTATCATTCGCTGGAAGACCGGCTGGTAAAGCAATTCATCAGGACCGGCAGCTTCGGGCCTGCTGAGGAGACCGGTCCGGTGGAGAGGGAGCAGCCTCCTTTGCGGGCGGTGAACAGGAAAGTGATCACGCCCGCAGCGGAAGAGACCGGGAAAAATCCCCGGGCAAGAAGCGCAAAACTGAGGATAGCGGAAAAAATATAGAGACAGGATGATGGCAGATAAGGCTCAGACGACGGGAAAGGAAAAAAAGGGAAGAAGACGGAGGAAGAGCAGGAAAGGTGCATTCCGTGCCTTTATCGACGGGACGCTCCTGGCCAACAAGGTGATGCTCGAGCAGTTCCCGCTGATACTCTTCCTTACCTTCCTGGCCCTGATCTATATCGGCAACCGTTATCATGCCGAGAAGATCGTGCGGGAGACCAACCGGCTGAAAAAAGAGATCCAGGAGCTGCGGGCCGAGTCGATATCCACCTCGGCTGAACTCATGTACAAAAGTACCAAATCGCAGGTGCTGGAGGCCATCAGGGAGAAAGGGCTGGGACTCGAGGAGTCAAGGGTGCCGCCCAGAAAAATTGTGATCGGGAAAAAGGAGAAATAAAATGTCGATCAGGAAGGATATTAACTGGAGGCTGGCGGTCGTCTATATCTCCATGATGCTGGTGGGACTGCTCATTCTGGCGAAGGTGATCGACCTTACTTTGATCGAAAAAGATAAATACAAGGCATTGTCGAAGAAACAGACCATAAAGAATTTTACGATCCACCCCAACCGGGGGGATATCCTGGCAGCGGACGGCCGCATGCTGAGCAGCTCGGTGCCCTATTATGAGATCCGGCTGGATATGAAAAGCAATGCCTTCCAAAAAGAGGCCTTTCGCCGCGACCTGAATGCATTATCAGCGGGATTGTCAGCCCTTTTCAAAGACAAACCGGCCGGGTCTTACAAAAACGAATTGCTCAGGGCTTACCGGAAAGGCAGCCGGTATTACCTGCTGAAAAGGAATGTCACCTACCGGCAGATGAAGCAGCTGAAACAGCTGCCTTTCTTCCGGCTGGGGAGGTACAAGTCGGGGCTGATCATCGTGCAGACCAACAGGAGGATCCGGCCACAGCGGGAGCTGGCAGCCCGGACCATCGGTTATGTGTCGCAGGGAGGAGCCGTGGTAGGCATCGAAGGAGCTTATGACCAGCAACTGCGCGGCAGGGAGGGGATGCGGCTCATGCAGCGTCTCTCCGGCAATGTGTGGATGCCCCTCCATGACGGGAATATGATCGATCCGGAAGACGGCAGGGATGTGGTGACCACCCTCGACATCGATATCCAGGACGTGGCGGAGAACTCCCTGAAAAGGCAGCTCATCAAAAACAATGCGGATCACGGATGTGTGGTGCTGATGGAGGTGAAGACCGGAGATGTCAAAGCCATCGCCAACCTGGAAAAGGTGGGCGATGAGGACTACCGGGAGACCTACAATTTTGCCATTGGCGAGAGTGTGGAACCGGGATCAACCTTCAAACTGCCCGTGCTGATCGCTGGTCTGGAAGACGGTGCCTGGTCGCTCACGGACACGGTGGACACCGACCATGGCAAAGTGCGTTTTTATGACAAGGTGATCAAAGACTCCCACGAGGGCGGATACGGCAAGATCACCGTCGAAAGGGTTCTGGAGGTCTCTTCCAATGTGGGGATGTCAAAGCTGGTGATGGAACATTACGGCGATCATCCCCGCGACCTCATTGACCGCCTCTACAGCATGGACCTGAACAACAAGCTGGGTCTGGAGATAAAAGGCGAAGGTACGCCCATGATCCATTATCCCGGCGACAAATACTGGTCGGGGATCTCGCTGGCCATGATCTCGCACGGTTACGAGGTGAAGATGACACCGTTGCAGATCCTTACGTTCTACAATGCCATCGCCAACGACGGCGTGGAGGTCAAGCCCCGTTTTGTTAAAGAGTTGCGCTACCATGGCCGGGTGGTGAAAAAGTATGGCATCGAGGTGATCAATCCTGCCATCTGCTCGAAAGAGACGCTGGCCAAAGCCCGTCTGATGCTGGAGGGAGTTGTCGAGGACGGCACGGCCAAGAATCTGCGCAACAGCGTGTACAAGATCGCCGGCAAGACAGGAACCGCACAGATCGCCGACCAGCGTCACGGTTACAAACAGAAAAAATACCTGGCCTCTTTTGTAGGTTATTTCCCTGCTGATGACCCGCATTACTCCTGTATCGTGGTGGTCTCGGCGCCCTCCAACTCGGTGTATTACGGCAACCTGGTGGCAGGGCCGGTATTCCGGGAGGTAGCGGACAAGGTGTATGCCACCAGCCTCGATCTGCAACGTGATTATCTGGCATATTCCGCTACGGCCGGCACCGCTCCTTTCAGCAAGAACGGGGATGTAAAAGAGACGGAGGAGGTGTTCGGTGATCTGGGGATCTCTTACGAGTCGCCCGAGGGTGAGAGCCCCTGGGCTGTGGTGACCAGTCAGGATACGGTGGTGGTGATGAGATCTCTCAGGGTGATCCCCGGTCTGGTGCCCAACGTGAAAGGAATGGGATTGAAGGATGCGATGTATCTGCTCGAAAAGGGAAAGATACGGGTGATCGCCGACGGCTGGGGAACGGTGAAAAAGCAATCAGTACCTCCCGGCAGCCGTGTGACGCCGGGCATGAAAGTTTATCTGGATATGAGTCTGAAGAAGTGATGACAGGGTTACAGGACATAACAGAACGGCTGACCGGCCTGAAGCGGGTGATCGCCGGCGATAAGGACACCTTCCGTCGCGTGGTGTCCGACTCGCGGCAGGCGGGGCCGGGCGATCTCTTCGTGGCGGTGCGGGGCACCCGCACCGACGGCCACCGTTATATCCCCGGGGTGGTGAAGAAGGGCGTGGCCGGGATCTGCTGTGAGAGCGTGCCGGAGGAGGTGAAGTCGGCCGGGGTGACTCTGATCGTCGTAGAAGATAGTGCCCGGGCGCTGGGTGAGCTGGCTTCTCTTTTTTATGGGGAGCCCTCCGCGAAATTCAGCCTGACAGGGGTCACAGGCACCAACGGCAAGACCTCCATCGCCACCTCCCTGTACCATCTCTTCAGTCTCCTGGGACACCGCGCGGGGCTTTTTGCCACCACCGGCATCCTCATCGCCGGCGAGGAGCACAGCACCACCCATACCACCCCCGACCCGCTGCTGCTGAACGAGCAGATGGCACTGATGGCTGAAAAAGGATGTGATCATGTCTTTATGGAGGTGAGTTCCCATGCGGCCGATCAGGAGCGCATCGCCGGGCTGCACTTCGCCGGAGGTATCTTTACCAACCTGACACAGGACCACCTGGACTACCACAAGGACTTCAGGTCGTATCTCTATGCCAAGAAAAAATTCTTCGACACCCTGCCCGCAGATGCTTTTGCCCTGGTCAATGCTGACGACCGCAACAGCAGCGTGATGCTCCAGAATACAAAGGCAAAAAAATATACATACGGTATCAAGAGTCCGGCCGATTTTCAGGGAAAGGTACTGGAGATGCATTTTGACGGCACCCTGCTGGTGCTGGGGGGCAGAGAGGTGTGGATCCCCTTTCCGGGAGAGTTCTCCGCCTTGAACATGACGGCCGTATACGCTGCGGCCGTGCTCCTGGGGGCCGACGCCGGGGAGGTGCTGGAGAAGATCAGCATGCTGCCGCCGGTGCCGGGGCGTTTTGAGATGATCACCTCACCGGAAGGGGTGCGGGGCATTGTCGATTATGCGCACACCCCCGATGCGGTCGGGAAAGTGCTGAAAGCGGTCAAACAGCTATGCCGCAGCGGGGAGAAAGTGATCGCCGTACTGGGCGCCGGCGGTAACAGGGACCGCAGCAAACGGCCCCGCATGGCCCGCCTGGCTTATGAGCTCAGTGACGTGCTGGTCCTCACCTCCGACAACCCCCGCGACGAGGAGCCGGAGGCGATCATCAGCGAAATGCTGGAAGGACTGACGGAAAAGGAGAAACGGGATGTGATCAGCATCCCCGACCGGCGTGAGGCGATCAAAACGGCCGTGCGCATGGCCCGCCCCGGCGACGTGGTACTGGTGGCCGGCAAAGGCCATGAGACCTACCAGGAGATCAAAGGCGTGAAACATCCGTTCGATGACCGGGAAGAACTGAGGAGAATGATGAATACTGAATAACGAATAACGAATAACGAATGTCGAATGAAGATTGATGATTTATGAATTTTGATTTATGATTGACAAACCACAAACCACAAACCACGAACCACTAACCACGAACCACTAACCACGAACCACTAACGCATGCTATACTATCTTTTCCTATATCTTGACAAGCTGAACGTACCCGGGGCGGGGCTGTTTGAGTACATCTCCTTCCGGTCGGCCAGTGCGGTGATCACCTCGCTGATCATCTCGATGGTGATCGGCAAGTCGGTGATACGCTGGCTGCAGCGCATGCAACTGGGAGAGGTAGTGCGTGACCTGGGACTGGAAGGTCAATACAAGAAAGAGGGGACCCCTTCGATGGGCGGTATCATCATCCTCTCCTCCATCCTCATCCCCGTGCTTTTGTTCGCCGATCTGCTGAACATCTATGTGATCCTCATGCTGATCACTACGGTATGGCTGGGGGTGATCGGCTTTCTGGATGATTACATCAAGGTGATCAAAAAGAACAAAGAGGGACTGGCCGGCAAGTTCAAGATCGTGGGACAGATCTCCCTGGGCCTGGTGGTGGGAGCCATACTCTATTCCAGCGATCAGGTCTATGTAAGGAAGAAAGTTCCGGTGGCACAGGAGCAGCAGGTTGTCCCCGGCTCGCCGGAGATCTCCCGGGAAACACAAAAAACAGTTGCCTACGAGAACATCAAAGCGCCGGTGACGACCATCCCCTTTGTGAAGAACCATGAGTTCAACTACAACTCCCTGGTGGGGTTCGTCAAAAAGAACCAGAAGATCTGGGGCTGGGCGGTCTATGTGCTGATCATCATCTTCATCATCACGGCCGTCTCCAACGGGGCCAACCTCACCGACGGCCTGGACGGCCTGGCGACAGGGGTCTCGGCTGTGATAGGCACCACCCTGGGCATCTTCGCTTATGTCTCGGGTAACATGATGTTTGCCGACTATCTGAACATCATGTTCATCCCCAATTCGGGAGAGCTGGTGATCTTCGCCAGTGCTTTCATCGGGGCCACGGTAGGCTTCCTCTGGTACAATGCCTATCCGGCCCAGGTGTTCATGGGTGACACGGGCAGCCTGGCGCTGGGGGGTATCATTGCCGTCTTCTCCATCATCATCCGGAAAGAGCTGCTCATCCCCGTGTTGTGCGGTATCTTCCTCATGGAGAACCTCAGCGTGATCATGCAGGTAAGCTATTTCAAATATACGAAGAGAAAAACCGGGAAAGGGAAAAGGATCTTCCTGATGTCCCCGCTGCATCATCATTTTCAGATGAAAGGTTTCACGGAGCCCAAGATCGTCACGCGGTTCTGGATCGTGGCCATCATGCTGGCGGTGATCACGGTAGTAACGCTGAAGATCAGATAAGATGAAGAAAAGGATCGTCATACTGGGAGCAGGGGAGAGCGGCACAGGTGCCGCAGTGCTGGCGCGGAAACAGGGCCATGAGGTCTTTGTGTCCGATACCGGCAAGGTGCTTCCCCGTTTCCGGGAGCGGCTGGAACGGTATGACATCCCCTGGGAGGAGGGAGGCCACACCCTGCCGGAGATACTGAAAGCCGGGGAGGTGATCAAGAGCCCGGGGATCCCGGAGAGTGCATCCGTAATGAAGGAGGTCAGGAAGCAGGGCATACCGGTGATCTCGGAGATAGAGTTCGCCGGGCGCTATACCTCCGCCATGAAAATATGTGTGACGGGCAGCAACGGCAAGACCACCACCACCAATCTCATTTACCACATGATGAAAAAAGCCGGCATGCGGGTGGCCATGGCCGGCAATGTGGGTCCCAGCCTGGCGATGCAGGTCGTGGAGAACCCGGCCGACTATTATGTCATTGAGCTGAGCAGCTTCCAGCTGGACGATATGTATGATTTCAGGGCCGATATAGCCATCCTGCTGAACATCACGCCCGACCATCTGGACCGTTACGGTTACGATATGGAGAACTACATCCGTTCCAAGTTCCGCATCTTCCGCAACATGAGGGAGGGCGACCACTGCATCTGGTGCTATGACGATCCGGTGCTGCAGGAGAGGATGCCGCAGCTGGAGACACCGGCGGAAAAACTTTCTTTTTCGCAGGAAGAGCGGGAAGGGCAGACCGCCTGGACCGAAGACGATAAACTGATCATTAACTATAAAAACGATAAAATAACTATGACGATCATGGATCTTTCTTTACAGGGGAAACACAATGTGTACAATTCGATGGCTGCCGCCATCTCGGGACAGGTCTTGCGCATACGCAAGGATATCATCCGTGAGAGCCTCATGGATTTTCAGGGCGTGGAGCACCGCCTCGAGCATGTCCTGAAAGTGCATGGCATCCGCTTCATCAATGACTCCAAGGCCACCAACGTCAACTCGGTCTGGTATGCCCTGGAGAGCATGACCACGAAGGTGGTGTGGATCGCCGGAGGCATAGACAAGGGGAATGACTATTCCATCCTCACCGATCTGGTGAAGGAGAAGGTGAAGGCGCTGGTATGCCTCGGCAAGGACAACAGCAAGCTGATCGAGGCCTTCGGGGAGGTGGTGCCGACCATCGTTGAGACCACCTCGATGGAGGATGCCGTACGCAATGCTTATTTCCTGGCCACAGACGGCGATACGGTGCTGTTGTCACCCGCCTGTGCCAGCTTTGATCTGTTCGATAATTACGAGGACAGGGGACGCCGGTTCAAGCAGGCTGTGCGTAACCTTTAACATTTTTTGCCGGAGCATGGTTGAGACACTGAAAAAATATCTGCAGGGTGACCGGGTGATCTGGGGCATGATCATCATGCTTTCCTTCTTCTCGTTGCTGGCGGTGTACAGCTCGACGGGAAGCCTGGCGTATGCCAAGATGGGAGGCAAGACCTCCTATTACCTGGTGCGTCATGGAGTGATCCTGGTGGCCGGCGTTTTTATCATCTACCTGGTCCATCTGATCCCTTACCGGTATTATTTCCAGTTGTCACGTTTGTTCCTGATCATTTCGGCGGTGCTGCTACTCTTCACACTGCTCTCCGGCACACGCATGAACGAAGCCTCCCGCTGGCTCACCCTGCCGGGCCTGGGCTTTACCATCCAGACCTCCGATCTGGCAAAAATGTCGCTGATCATGTATCTCTCCCGTGTGCTTTCTCTTAAACAGAAAGAGCTGGGCAACGTGAAAGAGCTGCTGATCTCGCTGGGGATCCCCCTGTATTTGATCGTGATGCTGATCGCTCCTGCCAATCTCTCCACGGCGCTCATCCTTTTTGTGGTCAGCCTGCTGCTGATGTTCGTGGCGCGGGTGAAGATGCGCGTGCTGCTGAGCCTGGTGGGCGTGGGCATCGCCGGAGGGGCTTTGATCCTGCTGGTGGCTCTGGCTACAGGACAGAAAGGACGTATTACCACCTGGCAGAACAGGATCGAAAACTACATGCGGGGCGACGAGAACGCGGAGGACAACTACCAGGTGGAGCAGGCCCGCATCGCCGTGGCCACCGGCGGACTGTTCGGGAAAAAGCCGGGGAACAGTACCCAGCGCAATTTTCTGCCCCATTCGTATTCCGATTTTATCTATGCCATCATCATAGAGGAGTACGGTCTTTTGCTGGGGGCGATCCCCATCCTGCTGGCTTATCTCATCCTGCTGTACCGGGCGGGGGTCATCGTGAGGAGGTGCAGGCGCACTTTCCCTGCTTTCCTGACGGTAGGCATGACCCTCCTGATCGTGATGCAGGCGTTCGTGAACATGGGGGTGTCGGTATCTCTTTTCCCGGTGACCGGCCAGACCCTGCCGCTGGTAAGCATGGGCGGCTCGTCGATGCTCTTCACGGCCTTTGAGCTGGGGATCATACTGAATGTGAGCCGGACGATGGATCAGCAGGATAATTTGGAAGAATATCAGGAAGAAGATGAAGAATACTATGAGAGTGATCATTAGTGGCGGAGGAACGGGGGGCCATGTTTTTCCGGCCATAGCCATCGCCCGCGAGCTGAAGGGGGTGAGGCCGGAGGCAGAGATCCTCTTTGTGGGGGCTGAGGGGAGACTGGAGATGACCAAAGTGCCCGAAGCCGGCTTTCCCATCGAAGGGTTGCCGGTGCAGGGATTTAACAGGAAGAACCCTTTGAAAAATATACCGGTATTGCTGAACCTGATGAAAAGCATGAAGAAAGCACGGACGATCCTGCACAGTTTTGCCCCCGATGTGGTGGTAGGCGTGGGAGGGTATGCCAGTGGTCCTGTGGGGAAGGCAGCTGGGAAGACGGGTATTCCCGTGGTCATCCAGGAACAGAATTCCTATGCGGGCGTCACCAACCGCCTGCTGGCAAAATATGCAGTGCGTATATGTGTGGCCTATGAGGGGATGGAAAAATATTTTCCGGCAGAGAAGATCGTACTCACCGGCAACCCGGTGCGGGAGGAGATAAGGAACAGCAGGGTCACACGCGACGAAGCGTATGCTTTCTTCGGCATCCCCGACGGCCATGAGGTGATCCTGGCCCTGGGAGGGAGCCTGGGAGCAGGCTCGGTGAACAGCGCTCTTCTGGAAAATGCAGAGATGCTGCGGGACAAAAAGGTATTCCTGCTGTGGCAGACCGGCAAGAGGGAGTATCAGCATATTGTGGAGGAGATGCAGGGCAGGAACCTGGACAATGTGCGGGTGATGGCCTTTATCGAGAGGATGGAGATGGCCTACGCGGCGGCTGAGGTGATCATCTCGCGTGCCGGCGCCGGCACCATCTCGGAGCTGGCGGTGGTGGGCAGGAGCGTGATCCTCGTGCCTTCGCCCAACGTGGCGGAAGACCACCAGACGAAAAATGCGCTGGCACTTACGGAGAAGGAGGCAGCTCTCATGGTGAAAGACCAGGAGACCTCCCGCTACCTGCCGGCCCTGGCGCTGGAGCTGTTGGAGGACAGGAAGAGAAGAGAAAAATTGTCGGCCAACCTGAAAAAGCTGGCGCGGCCGGAGGCGGCCCGCGACATTGTCAAAGAGATCATCAAAGCAACGGAGGGAAAAGGATGACAGAGATAACCACATACAACAGGATCTTTTTTACAGGCATAGGCGGTATCGGCATGAGTGCCCTGGCCCGCTATTTCCTGGCGGCAGGCTATGAGGTGGCCGGATACGACAAAACCCCTTCCCCGCTTACGGGAGCCCTGGAAAAAGAAGGCGCTGTCATCATCTTTTCCGACGATCCTGGAGATATCCCCGGTAAGTTCGGGGATGTGCGTTACCGCGGGGACACCCTGGTGATCTATACCCCGGCTGTGCCCCGCGATCATCCTGTCTTCCGCTTTTTCGCTGAGAACAACTACGAGATACTCAAACGGGCCGAAGTACTGGGGCTTATCTCCGATAACATGCGGGCGGTGGCGGTGGCCGGCACCCATGGCAAGACCACCACCTCCACGCTCATCGCCCACATACTGAAACGCTCGGTTCTTGACTGTACGGCTTTCCTGGGAGGCATCAGCAAGAACTACAACACCAACCTGCTGCTGGGCGAGAGCCAGTGGGTGGTGCTGGAAGCCGATGAGTTCGACCGTTCATTCCTCCATCTGCATCCTTCGCTGGCGGTGGTCACCTCCATGGATGCCGACCATCTGGATATTTACGGGGATCATGAGCACCTGCAGGAGGCTTTTCATCAGTTCATGGGACAGGTGCGCAAAGGAGGGAAGATACTGGTGCACAATAGTCTGCAGGTGCGGCGGGAGGTCAATGAGGAGGTCGACTGGTTTACCTACGGCCTGGAGGGAGAAGCCGACTACCGGGCGACAGACCTTTACTTCAGCGAGGGCTATCATCATTTCACGGCCCACACGCCCGAAGGGGAGATCGGAGAGATACTTCTCGGCCTGCCGGGGCGTGTCAATGTGGAAAATGCCATTGCTGCCATTGCTGTGGCCCACCTGCTAGGGGTGTCGAACGACAGCATACGCAAATCCCTCTTCCTTTTTGAGGGGGTGCGCCGGCGTTTTGATGTGCGGGTGCGCGGAGAAAAATATGTGTACATCGACGATTATGCTCATCACCCTTCGGAGCTGCGGGCCGCCATCACCTCGGCACGGGAGATGTTCCCGGGGAAAAAGATCACGGGCATCTTCCAGCCCCATCTCTACACGAGGACGCGGGATTTTGCAGAGGGATTTGCTGAAAGTCTCTCTTTACTCGACCGGGTTATTTTGCTGCCCGTCTATCCGGCACGGGAAGAGCCCATCCCGGGAATCACCTCTGCGATCATCCTGGACAGGATAAAGAAGAAAGAGAAAGAGCTGATCGAAAAAGAGGAGGTCCTGGACAGGATCGCCGGAGATCCTCCGGAGGTGCTCCTGACACTGGGAGCAGGCGATATTGACCGGCTGACAGAGCCATTGGAAAAGTTATACAGGGAAATGGAACGGGATGAAGGTGAAAAGTAATATAAAAAGGGCTTTGCGGCTGACAGGGTACCTGCTGCTGACGGCAGCGCTGGTTATCCTGCTCGTGATGATCTCCGTGCGGGAACGAAGGGTGCCGTGCCATGCCGTGCAGGTGCACATCCCCGACTCATTGCACCTGGGGTTCGTGACGGCGAATGAGGTGAAGTCGATGGTGATGAAAAGCCAGGGAGCGTTCCTGGGCAAACCTGTGAAAGACATCAATACCGAAAAGATCGAAAAAGACCTGGAAAAGCATCCGTACATCCGTACGGCAGAAGCTTACAAGGATGTGAAGGGGATCCTGCACGTGGAGGTCTTCCAGCGCCGTCCTGTGGTGAAGGTGTATCTCAGGGGAGGGAAGATCCTCTTCCTCGATGATACGGGACACCTGCTGCCTTTCAGCCGGCATTATCCTGTGCATCTGCTCACTGCCTCGGGAAAGATCCCGCTGCCTGCCGGCAGGCAGTACAGTACCGTCGCGGATCTTCCCGAAGGAAACCCGCTGCAGGATATCTACCACATGGCCCTCTTCATAGATAAACATCCCTTCTGGAAAGCGCAGATAGAAC